>NZ_JBFRMK010000271.1:0-5765 GCF_041470405.1 Shewanella sp. 10N.286.45.A1 | reverse complement strand
ACTTGCATATACTGACAACTATTTGAAAAATGCCGCCGGCGTTTATCTAAGTGCTCACAGTAGCTGCTTAGCTCTTGCAGTGTCCCCACGGGACCGTGAAAAAGCTGCCCGAACTCGGTAATGATTTTCAGCCAATTAGTCGCTGGGATATTTAATCGACTCAGGGTTTTTTCTGCATTCGAAGATATCGCGCCACGCTTATCGTTACGGATAACCCTGCCTGTTTCATCAACCAGTTCAAGGTAGTCTTGCAGCGAGAAAGCAATACCTTTGGGCTGGTGCTCTCGCTCGTTGCCAATAAAGGCTAATAGCTTGCTCGGTTGTTGACCTTTAAGCGCTGCGGTGACTCTGAGCTTTAAACTGGTAAAGTCTGATTGCTCTGGCGTTTGTGCCATTTTCGCACGGATTGGGTTTAGTTCAACATAGGCCATACAAGCCAATACGGCAGCTTCATCTAACAGTGCTTGAGATTTAAACCGCCCTTCCCAAAAATGCCCTGTGCAATTATCTTCAAGATTCGCTTGTCTGGCTATTGGTTCATTCAAGCACCTCATAAACCATGAGATATCACTGAGTCTCGAGCGGTAAATCGCTATTTGATGTTTTAACTGAGCGACTAAATGCTCATCAACCACTTCACCTTTAGCAAACTTTTGCGTCAGTGCTGTACCGTTAAAGCATTTGTGCCACTGCTCAACAACATCCCTATCTGACCATGAGTTTACTTGCTCGATATCAATATACAGTACCACATGCAGATGATTGCTCATCACCGCATACGCCGCGACATCAATAGCAAACACCTCACTGAGCTTGAGTATCTGCTCTTCAACCCAAGCTCTGCGATGGTCGTAATTTTTACCCGTGTACTTATCATCACCACAGAGAAAGGCGCGCCGAACAACACGACTGCAGCAGTGATAATAAGGTGTGTCTTCAAGGCTAATGAGGGTTCGTCTTGGACGCGGCATACAACCTCCTTGTTAAATGCTCAAATCAAGCATAGTAGGAGGTCGCGATTGATTCCATTAACTATGGCTGTCTTTGCATTACTTTTTACTAGACTATGGAGCGCAAACCTACAACATTAAACAGAAATTTTAGCACTAACACTATGCAATAGTTCACAATTAATCCTTTACTCCTATAAATATATATGAAATATTAGTTTCTCTTTCGGTTAAGTTGTCCGAGATATTTATATAAACTAAGGACGGTATAATGAACAAGTTAAAAAAAATAATATCTTTATTATTTATTGCGGCAATCAGCAGCATATCTATTAACGGAACGGTTATGGCACAAACATCTGTAATAACCTATAAAATTGAAAATAATATCCAAAGCGGAAATCATTGCCCATGGTTAGAGCCGTGGAAGTGTAAAATCGATCTCTAACATTTGTTTACAAAAAAATATCTACACGAAAGCACCTCGGTTAGCACAAACAGCCTAACCGAGCTGTTTTATATATACTTCCCTTTACATGTAGAATAATTAATTAAAGGGGTGACCGATATACAGCATTAACCCTGATAGCCTCATTCGCTCAATTCAGGTTGTAGCTATTGAATTTAAAAAATTTCTTCTTTAATATAACTGCTGGAAAGAAAATATTTTTTACTAACCACTACTGCCCATAAAAATATCCCCTATGTAAAAAGATTAGATAAAGTTTGGCTATAAAACTTAGCACTGTCTAGCTTGTGATTTTTATTATGATTTTCAAAAGGTAGGATAGGCACAACCTCTTTAGATTATCACAATTTTTCAGATTAGCTTTTGTATAGACAAGGTTTTATCCACCCTACTTGCCTTTTGAATTACAAAACTCACTTTGGGGCATTTCTTAGTTACAGACTGCCGCGGATGAATGTTTATACTAAGGTGCCATGAGTTACCCAACAACTTTAAAGCTGACAAAATACAAACTAGATTCCGTTGGGTATATCTTTCGTAATAGCCATTTGAGCATAAAAACAAATGGTAAATTCTCCGCTTTGGCATGTTTTCTACAGAGCTTTTCAAACTCAACATTCTCAACATCAACTATTTCTAGTCTGCAGATTTTCCGCTCATCTTCGTGAGTAAATGCTTCAACAACCTGTCCAGGGTAATAATGGCTTTCAGATTTATCTCTAATCGTTGCAGTTTTTTTACCAGAAAGAATCTGGCGTTCTAACCTAGTGAAAAATGTCATTCTATCCAATGGTTTACACCAACTCTCTCCCATATCTTCCATATCTTCCATATCTTCCAAGTTTACACCAGCATTAAATGAATCGGCAATAAGCTCTTTCTTTTTTAAGCTTCAATCTAACCCAATGGACTAGTGAGGGAAATAATTGGGGATATTTTCTGTGTCGCATAACTTTTAGTATGGAAAAAGTCCGTGAACAGGATATGAATGAGTGAAAGGTCTACCAAATAATGGGGCAAAAGTTAGTTTCAAAAACTTACAGAACACGCAACTCCCCATCGGAGTTGCCGAAGTGCAGAGATGAAAATGCCGTAGAACCATCATGGTCTTTCCCGTGCATCCATGCACTTCAAGACATTCAGGCATCCAGCCTATCAGATGATGGTTCAGGCTCGGAGGGACATGGATGTCCCATCTGAGCCGTTAGGCAATTTTTATTGGAGCATGAGGAGCAACAACTTCGTCGGGGCGTCATGGTGGATGCAAGGAGGATAAGGACGAGCAGTCCTCCTTGCTCGGGTGTGGGCGAAGCGCCACGACTTTTCTTTTTATAGAAATGAAAGCGAAGCTTGATAAACCTAATAGCCAATCAACTTTGGTGCAAAAGTGAGCCTGCATTAAGCTAACGTGATTCCAACGTTCTCATAGCAGCAAGCCTGCCGATAAAGCCCAACCTTAAACAAGCATAGCAACCATTTTTAGCTGAACCTAAGCTGAACACCAGTCAGATTGCTACACAAGATGCGAGTTTCAGCAGCATGCTTTTGATAGAGTGAGATCAATTGCACAAAGGTAACGGGAAGTATTATGCCAAAGCGTTCAAAAGCTGAAACTAAGCACACTATCGAGCAGATCTTAATTGAAGCGCAGAAGCAGATCCTAGAAATGGGTTATGACGTTATGTCCTATTCAAGCTTGTCTGAGGCAACAGGTATTAGCCGTACCGGTATTAGCCATCATTTCCCTCATAAGTCGGACTTCCTAATCCAACTTGAGCCCAAATTTGCAAGTTTACTCATGGAACACTTAGATTTTAGTTGCCGTGATGCATTGCGAACCTCTTGGCTTAGAGCGCTAGAGTCGTCAACATTTAGCGGTATCGTTAAGCTGTTTTTCTCTGTCTGCGGTTCTAGCCAGTTGGATTCTGCGCAATATAAAACATTAGGTTCGCTTAACGCTAAGGCATCTGCGGAGCTTGGTGAGCATGGGCCATCAATGATTGATATGTTACTGGGGCGAAGTGCAGTGTTGTTGTTTAGTCAGAAGCATCTTGTTTAGGGTTACTGAATAAGGCTATTTCTGCTCTCTTAGTATGATACTTGGATTAAAATTAATCTCACCTTCATCATCTATTGTTGCGAGTTTATTGTCTTGGCTGGCAACGGCAGTGCTGCAATTATTCGCATTACGAACAAACAAAAGTTGGTAGCCCAATTTCGCTAAGGTATAAAAGGCAAATCGCTGCGCATTAGTGAGTTTTATCCAGTGGCTATTGGTATCAATCGGGGTGTCTTTTCTGTTTTCAATAAAAGGAGACGTTAGTTCCATAGCTGCTGTATGTAGCATTTAAATTCACTTATTCTGACTAAACTTCCGATGACCAATGTTGATGTATAAATGAGCGATAAGCAAGTGAAATTTATCGTTTTAGTTGATGATGAGAATGGTCGCTATATTCTTGTATATTGAGTACCAAATACTACTTAGTACCGCTCTAAAAAACACTTACAGGTTATAGCGAGCAAAGTTGTTTTTGTATATGCTTGCGGCGTTCTAGATTTTAAGAGTTATGAATTAAATATTCAGCATCAAGGAGTAATGTAAGAAATGGATGTCAAACCTCAGGCCAGCGCTGCTGCAGAACCTATAAAGCGCTTCCCCAAATTAGATAATCAAGAGTTAGTAAAGACTAGTTTCTGGATTAGCCAAGTATTTATGATCATTGCCACCATTGTCGGTGTCTACCTCGCGGCTCAAGAAGGCTTATCACAAGCTATCGTTTTTGATGAATTATCTAACAAACAGAATAATTATTATCTGCGACATGCGCTTTATGATGAAGTGAATGACAACGTGACCATTATCAATGAATACGCAGATGCAGTAGCGAAAAGCTCTCCTTATGATTTAAAGAGTATTCACCCCAATATGGCCACCTTTGTTTGGGAAAATATGCGTTACTCCGCCAATACGCTAGAAACGCCAACACAGATCTTAACCGAGACGCGGCGTTTTTATATGGCATCTGCCGATATTATTTCTAAAATGGAAACGCGATTTTACGGTGCCAAATTTGGCGCAAAAAAACTTAAAGAGTTAACCAAAGGGGTATCTGAATCAACCCTGCCAATGTTAAAAGATAACTACCAAGCATTAGCTATTGAGCTAAAAGCTGCTGATATTACTGTCGAATAAGGATATAAAATGACAATCATCTGTCCTGGTTGTAACAGCCAAGCGATGCGAGTGTTTGACTTTCATGGTCAAGAAGTGGATAGCTGTACTCAATGCGGCGGAATTTGGTTTGATAGTGGTGAGCTAAATGGCGCGCTATCAGTCGCTGATAATGGCAATAGCAATGTTGGCATCGAAAACGCTTTAGGTGAGAATCTAGGTGTGTCATCTCGAAAATGCAGCCATTGCCAATGTAATATGCAGCACTATTATTTGATGGACGACTTTCAGATAGAGGTCGATGTTTGCCACTCTTGCACTGGCGTTTGGATCGATGAGCATGAACGTGAAAAGGTGGTGCAATCTCCTAGAGTAAGAGCGGCATTAGAGCTACTTAATCAGAAAACCAGCGTTAAAACCTGGCTGTTTCAATTTCTATTGCAGATGCCGATTGAGTATAACCTCAAAACCAAGACTAAGCCGTGGGTTACTTATGCTTTGCTGGCGTTAAATATCATCATCTTCTTTGCTTATGGTTATAGCGAACCGGCAACAGTGTGGGTGTTCGATCATTTTGCGATGCAGCCATCGTTGGTGATGCAAGGTCAGCAGGTGATGCCGTTGCTAAGCCATATGTTCCTGCATGGCGATATTATCCATCTGTTGGGTAATATGTATTTTCTCTATGTGGTGGGTGATAATTTAGAGGATGCAATTGGTCATTCACGCTTTTTGGCTGTGTATCTTCTATGTGGTTTTGCCGCTGCATTCGCGCAAATAGCGTCTGACCCAACTTCAGCTATCTTTATGGTTGGTGCGAGTGGCGCTATAGCAGGGTTATTTGGCATGTACCTGTTGTGGTTTAGGCATGCCAGCCTCACCTTTATGTTTGTTATCTACCAAAAGAAGTTATCGCCAATGGTATTTTTTGCTATTTGGTTATTGCTAAACCTTTTTGGCGCATGGGCGGCCGAGGGCGGAGTTGCATATTGGGCGCACATTGGTGGCTTTGTCGCAGGCCTCATAATCGGTTTATCGCTTAAAGCACGGGTTATGTCTGCGAATCCTATTTTGGCACTGCTTAACTCGCCTGAAGTGAAGGTTTCTCGGTAAAAGGCAAAGATTATAAAGAGAAAAAAGGCCGCATTATGCGGTAATGCCGTTCACTTAA
>NZ_JBFRMK010000270.1:2019-6503 GCF_041470405.1 Shewanella sp. 10N.286.45.A1 | reverse complement strand
AATTGGTATTAATTGAAGGCAACAAAGCAATGAGGCAGTTAAGCGAAGAGTTACGTAACAATGATAATGAGGGAAAATAACCAGCTGGTTTACATCTAAAGGCGTTGCCAAAACCTTGGGGTGATTAAATTTTACCCACTCCTGCTCAATACTATTCGCTGATATTGGTTATGGTTAAGGGGATCGGGTACACTAGCGCCTTTGTCGGCTAAAAGACCTAAAATCATGGAAACTTTTTATAGTTTATACCCTGTGTTTAAGCATACTCATATGACGTTTGTTGCGTTAAGTGTGCTGTTTTTTATTGTGCGTTTTTCGCTTCATTTACGTCAGTCGCCAATAATGGACAAAAAGTTCGTTAAAATTGCGCCGCACGTTATCGATACCTTCCTGCTGCTATCTGGTTTAATCTTGTGTTTTTCTATTAAACAGTATCCATTTGTTGATCCTTGGATGACAGAAAAACTCAGTGCTGTGGTTGCTTATATCCTTCTAGCTACTATCGCTCTTAAGGCTAATCGTAATAAATTATTTAAAGTATTTGCCGCATTAGGTGCACTTGGTTGGGTGGTTTACGCCGCGAAACTGGCTGTGTTTAAGCAAGCAGTTTTATTAGGTTGAAGACTCACTTGAAACTTAACGATTCTATTCAATTACCAGAAACAGCCTTCGATGTTGCAGAACACCTGGGCTTTTCTAAAGTAAAAAATGCTAATTGGGCTTGGCTTGAGCTGGCAGGCTCTGTATTAAGCTTTTATGTGGTTGACAGGCATGACCGATTAAAAGCATTACTGAACTGGTTTTATAATGACTTAGGTTTCTGTGCGCGTGAAGCTTATTACAGTGCAGAAGCGGCAGATCTCGGTAAGTGCATGACATCAAAACAGGGCAATAGCACCACGTTAGCCACAGTGTTGATGTTGTTGGCAAAGCAGTTGGATCTTAAGTTAGAGCCATTGCTTTTACCTGGGCAAACGGTGCTCCTGAGTCAAATTGACGATGATATTCGCTATATTGATCCTCTCACTGGCAATGAGTTGAGCAAACACCAACTGCATATTTTAGTACGTGGTGAGCTAGGTAATGCAGCCGCATTTAAACCAAGTTACCTAAAACCAGCGTCAGTAAAGCGCATAGTGTCACGCATGATCCATGAGATGAAAGCGGGCAGTATTGTCGCGCACAAATTTGAACCTGCAATGGAGTGCTGTAATTTGCTGCTGCAATGGCACCCAGAAGATCTCAATCTCAACCGCGAACGAGCCTTTATTGCACAGCAGTTGGGTTGTATTAGTGTCGCGACGGCGGATTTAAAACATTTTGTTGATAACAGTCCACATGACCCGGTTATTGAGCTGGTAAAGATGCAATTGAAAGAGCTTAAAGAGAACGTCGAAACGTTCCATTAAGCGCAAAAAAGAGAGCCGAATGGCTCTTTTTTCGTTACACCACTATCAGTATTAGAGTGTACAAATACACCATTACTAAACTAACAAATTGAAGAGCAAGAATAATAACTAGGCAAAGTATTGTTATTTACGATACGGCCACTATCAGGGGGATAGGGTAAATGAGTAGTTCCGATTCGATCAGTAGTGCATTGGTCACCAATGATGCCACAGCGCTTGGCATATTAGCGGTTGTGCTGGGGTTTGTATTTTACACCAGTAACAGTAACCACCAATTTTGGAAGAAGTTTTATACTTTCATTCCAGCATTGTTGATGTGTTATTTCTTACCATCATTGCTTAATACTTTTAATATTATCGATGGTGATACCTCAAAGCTGTATTTTGTCGCTTCACGTTATCTACTTCCCGCCTGCTTAGTGTTACTTATTTTAAGTGTCGATCTAAAAGCAATTTTATCGCTCGGCCCGAAAGCGATCATCATGTTTTTAACTGGTACTGTAGGCATTGTGATTGGCGGTCCAATTGCGTTATTGATCATATCGAGTATCAATCCTGAGGTGCTTGGTGTCACCGGCCCGGAAGCTGTATGGCGCGGAATGACAACCCTGGCGGGCAGCTGGATTGGCGGTGGTGCCAACCAAGCGGCAATGAAAGAGATCTATGAAGCGGGCGGCGATATATTTTCAATCATGGTCACGGTAGACGTTATCGTGGCGAATATCTGGATGGCAGTGCTGCTGTTTATGGCCTCAAAAGCGAAAGAGATAGATGCTAAAACTGGCGCAGATACATCGGCTTTAGAAGCATTAAAAGAGAAAGTAGAGAAATACCACGCAGAAAATGCGCGTATCCCAAGCCTCAATGATTTGATGATGATTGCAGCTATTGGATTTGGTATTACCGGGCTTGCTCATGTGGTCGCCGACTTCCTAGGCCCATTCTTTGAAGCTAACTACCCTTGGACCCGCGATTATAGCTTAACGTCTAAATTCTTCTGGTTAATCGTCACGGTAACCACAATTGGTTTGGCTATGTCGTTCAGCCCAGTTCGTCATTTGGAAGCGGCGGGGGCATCTAAAGTGGCAACGGTTTTCCTGTATATCCTGGTTGCGACCATTGGTTTGCACATGGATGTCTCAAAACTGTTCGATGCAGATAACCTTTGGTACTTTGCTATTGGTATGATTTGGATGCTGATCCATGCAAGCTTCATGTTGATTGTGGCTAAATTGATAAAAGCGCCGCTGTTTTATATGGCGGTGGGCAGCCAAGCTAATGTCGGTGGCGCAGCTTCTGCACCTGTTGTAGCGGCAGCTTTCCATCCGGCTTTGGCCCCAGTGGGTGTGCTTCTAGCTGTGTTGGGCTATGCTTTAGGCACTTATATGGCATGGATGTGTGGCCAACTCCTGCAGCTAGTTGCAAGTTAGACTTGCAAGTACGAATTAATATGAATAATGCCAAGACCAGTGTCTTGGCTCTGATAGAGAGAAGAGATTGATGAGTAATAAAACCATTGATTTAGGTTCGATTGAAATCGCAAATGACAAACCTTTTGTGTTGTTTGGTGGTATGAATGTGCTTGAGTCACGCGATCTTGCAATGCAGATTGCCGAGACTTATGCTGAAGTGACTCAGAAATTGGGGATCCCTTACGTATTTAAAGCGTCGTTCGATAAGGCAAACCGCTCTTCTGTAAACTCTTATCGTGGTCCAGGTATGGAAGAGGGGTTGAAGATTTTTGAAGAGATTAAGTCAACCTTCAATCTACCGTTGATCACTGACGTTCATGAAGTTCATCAGTGTGCATCTGTGGCTGAAGTGGTCGATATTATTCAACTGCCAGCATTCTTAGCGCGTCAAACAGACTTAGTGGTCGCAATGGCTAAGACTGGCGCAATCATTAATGTGAAAAAACCACAGTTTTTGGCGCCGCACGAAATGCGTCATATCATTACTAAGTTTAATGAAGCGGGTAATGACGAGATCATTTTATGTGAGCGTGGCTCAAGCTTTGGTTATAACAACCTAGTGGTTGATATGCTGGGTATGGATGAGATGAAGCAGTCGGGTTACCCGGTTATTTTTGATGCTACTCATGCACTACAAAAGCCCGGTGGGCGCAGTGACAGTGCTGGTGGTCGTCGTGCCCAAGCAACTGAACTTGCTCGCAGTGGTATGGCTCTGGGGTTAGCGGGACTATTCATTGAAGCACATCCAGATCCTGACAATGCTAAGTGTGACGGCCCGTGTGCACTGCCTTTACATCAGCTAGAGAACTACTTAAGCCAAATGAAGGCTGTAGATGACCTCGTTAAGTCGTTTGCGCCAATTGATACCAGTAAATAAGTTTTACTGTTTCTAGCGAGAGAGCTCTCGTGGTAAAAGCCCTGTGTTGATGACACAGGGCTTTTTTATAGGTAAAAATACTGTTCCATTCAGTCTTGACCAACCCTCTATTCTTCATTTATTTGCTACTTTTAAGTTTGGCTACAGACTTAAGCTTTATCCTGTTAGGTTATAAAAAAAAGCACGAGTTCGATAACTGTTCGTTAACTATGATTAGGCTTATCGAGCTCGAAAACTTGACTCATAACAGATAGGTTGAATGATGAAAGCAGATAAACAGGCACTCGCTGAAGAAGGGCCGCAAGGAATGCTGGGAAAGGCACTCGATGGCATTGAGCGTGTCGGTAATAAGTTACCTGATCCTGCGATGTTATTTTTAATATTGATGTTTGCAGTATGGGGCTTATCAGCCTTATTGTCGGGCGTTAGTTTTGATGCGATAGATCCGCGTACCGATAGCCCGATAGTGGTTAATAACTTGCTTAGTGCAGAAGCGCTTACTCACTTTCTAACCTCGATGGTTACTACCTTTACCGCGTTTGCGCCTTTAGGTGTGGTACTTGTTGCGATGCTAGGTGTTGGAGTCGCGGAGCATTCAGGATTCATCAATACAGCGCTCAAGCAGATGCTGAAAGTGACCCCTGCAAAGTTACTGACTCCCGCTGTTGTGTTGGTCGGCATAATCTCTCATACCGCAACAGATGCTGGCTATGTAGTTGTTATCCC
>NZ_JBFRMK010000270.1:0-1181 GCF_041470405.1 Shewanella sp. 10N.286.45.A1 | reverse complement strand
CCTTTGCTGGCGTATCGGGTGGTTTCTGCGCTAACTTTATTCCGTCGGGCATCGATCCACTTCTGCAAAGCTTTACTCAGTCGGCGGCGCAGATTGTTGATCCAAGCATTACGGTTAACCCGCTGAATAACTGGTTTTTTGCTGCTTCATCTTGTATTCCTATTACGCTGCTTATTTGGTGGTTAACCGATAAAGTTCTTGAACCTAGACTTAATCGTACTCACAAAGTTAATCGTGATGAAGTAGATCTGCCTGCGATGGATGAGGTTACACCCACAGAGATGAAAGCATTTAGAAGTGCATCGTTGGTGATGTTAATTGCCATCGTAGGCTTCTTCTCTTTGACCTTCCCAGAGAACTCCACACTTAGAGATAGTAATGGTTCACTTACTAGCTTTAGTGCACCGTTAATGCAATCGATTGTGCCGTTAATCTTTATTTTCTTCATGTTACCGGGTCTAGTATACGGCTATATTACTGGTAGTTTTAAGAACTCTAGCGATGTGGTTCAGGCGATGTCAAAGTCGATGAACGGCATGTCGCACTACATAGTGATGGCTTTTTTCTGTGCGCAGTTTGTTGCCGCCTTTTCGGCATCGAACCTAGGAGCATTAATTGCCGTAGAGGGGGCAAGCGGCCTTAAAGCACTCAACTTACCAGCCGAAGTCACTGTGGTCGGTATGATAATCTTGGTTGGTTTTGTTAACTTATTTGTAGGTTCATCATCTGCTAAATGGGCGTTAATAGGGCCTGTGCTAGTGCCGATGTTGATGCAGCTTAATATCAGTCCTGACTTATCTCAAGCAGCGTATAGGGTTGGAGATTCAAGCTCGAATATCATCACACCTTTGATGCCTTACTTCCCGCTAGTGGTGGTGTATTGCCAGCGTTATGTGAAGAACATAGGTATCGGTACACTCATCTCAATGATGCTGCCGTTTAGTTTGGCGTTGATGGCAATTTGGAGTGCTTGGCTACTACTTTACTGGTCAATAGGTTTGCCATTGGGGTTAGGCTCTAGTTATAGCTACGGCCTGTAGAGGCTGCAAGCAACGGTAAAGCTAAATGCTGAATAAGTACCTGAAAGACCAAGTTGATTCAACTTGGTCTTTTTTGTTTAGGCTTGAGATCAGTTTGGTGGTACTCATCTGCTAGGGGCTGCTGACCTTTCACGGTTGTTT
>NZ_JBFRMK010000269.1:0-9984 GCF_041470405.1 Shewanella sp. 10N.286.45.A1 | reverse complement strand
GTTCGTCTTGGCCTTGGCATACAACCTCCTTGTTAAATGCGCTTTTAAAGCTTAGTAGGAGAGGGTTATTTGTGCCATTAACTATGGGTGGCTATGTCTTTTTTCTTGTCTTTTATTAACTAAGGGTGGCTATGTCTTTTATTCAAGTGTTCCATAAGGAAATCGGCATAACACTGCTAGCATTAATTAATAGCAAGCTGTTGCCATTAATCTCCAGACAAAACCTTGAATTACAGGCAAAGCCTCAAATTTCAGGCAAAAAAAATGCCTGCTCAAAGAGCAGGCAGACATATTCAAGTGTTCCATAAGGAAATCGGTTAGCGCGCTAGCGTTAATCAATGGCATGTTGACTAGCATCAACATACAACTTGCGTCTAAACACACCCAAAGGGTGTTATAAGGTTGATGGATATTGAAACTACTCTTAAGGAGGGTTAGCCCTTAAAAGTCATAGCATATAGACCGCCACGCATCACATCGGTGTTTAACCAAAAGCTCTGCGAATAAATAGTACTACTAGCTGTAAATGACATAATCATTACTCCTAACAAAGTTGAAAAAAATACTCTAATCAATTTAATTACGGGGTTGAGACCAATTAAACTGACGAGTCAACTTGTCGCTCGATTCCTTGGAGAATTATCCATCCTGGATAGACTTATCTGTGGTAGGCATTCACCCTAACCAACGAGAGCCATTATAGACAACTGTAATTTTATTACAACTATTAATTCAATATAATGCCAAAAAGCGGCTTCAACCGTAATTTAACCACAATTATAGTGTGTGTAGATCACATAAATTCGCTATTTATTGAAGCGAATGTCAGTTGTTAACAGATTCAGATCAGAATAATTACCTTAGCCTAACCAGAATCGACAAAAAATGACTAAAGCAGATCAATATATATAACGCAAAAAAAAGCCCGCTCAATGAGCGGGCAAGACATATTCAAGTTTTCTGATGGAAATTGGTTAGCGCGCTAGCGATAATCAATTGTAAATTTGGTCAATCTACAACTTGGTCTAAAAACATCTAATAGATGTCATAAGGGTGATGGAAACGTGCGACTTACTAGGTGGTTAGCCCTTGTAAGCCATGGCGTATATACCGCCACGCAAAACATCAGTGTTTAACCAAAAGCTTTGCGAATAAATAGTCGTGCTCTTTGTAAAAGACATAATCAATACTCCTAACTAAGTTGAATTCTAAATACTCTGCATGCTAATTGCGCCCCATCGTGGGTTAAGCAAAGCCAACTCGTCGCTCGATTCCTTGGAGAATGATCCATCCTGGATAGACTAGCTCGATTAGGCACCTGCCTAATCAACGGAAATCATTATATCTGAATGTAGTTTTATTACAACTATTTTTATTAAAAAAGCCAAAACAACCCTAGAAATGTAATTTAATTACTTAATGTCGCATTAAAAAGCCGACTTTAGTGTCGGCTTTAACGGTTTAGCGTGTAAAACTTACTGACTATTCACCATATAGTTAAATAGCCCAACTAATGGCGTTGCTGTTGGGCTACCATATTGCGGATGACCTTCGGTCGCACTACCCGCGATATCTAAATGCGTATAAGCAATCGGTGTATCGCTATTTAGACCATGCTGGCTTAACCCTGATGCTTGGATTAAAAATGCGGCAGGGTATTGGTGACCTCGGGCTGTCACCGATGAAGGTGCATTATTTGATGACAACATGTCTGCAGCTGCTGATGGATCAATAATCTTACTAAAGTCATCTCGGCGCAATTGGCTAACCTCTATTGGCTCTCCCCAAATAGCCGCTTGTTGCTGAATACTATCGGCAACGTTCGCCTGCTTAGCGACACTATTTTCTACCGCGGCGGTATAACCACCAAAACAGCGCACCACGTGACCAGTTAACGTTGCCACAGAGTACATTTCAGGTTTTACTGCTGATTCCGCTTTAAGACGTAGATGCGACAGTAGATCCGCTAATACCAGTCGCCCTTCTGCATCAGTATTACCAATACGCACACGTTTGCCGGCATGACTGGTAATGATTTCATCGGTCACAAATGCCTCACTACCTATACTGTTTCGCACTAAGCCTAACTCAGCAACAATACGGATCCCTTTCGGTTTAAGCATACTAACGGTTTTTAGTAACCCAGCCACGGCAGCAGCGCCGCCCTTATCTCGACTCATGCCGGCCATGCCACCAGCAATTTTTATATCTGCACCGCCAGTATCATAAACCACACCTTTACCAGCAAACATAAAGGTGCGTTCGATTTCGCCCTCACCGACATACTCTAGCTTAACCACTCGGGGTTGATGTCTCAGTACAGCAAAAGATGAACGGCCAACCGCGCTCAGTAGCGGATAATCACGCTCTAAAATATCTCTATCCTCTACCACTGACATTGTTAAGCCGCTATCTGCTAGTGCAGCCAAGCAGTAATCAGCAAATGCCGGTGCTGACATGCGCTCAGGCTCGGTACCACAAAGGTCACGTGCTAACACACGCCCAGCCTCAATTGCCGTTAGTGTAGCAGCGTGGTGAGTATCACTCAGTAAACCTATGCACTCTAATGCTTCATCTGCCCCACCCGCTTCGCGTAGTTCAAGCGCCTGCCATAACTCTTGTCCACACGCTAATGCCGATACCTCGGCCGCTTTTTGATAACGAGACTCTCCGATACCATTCACTAGTAACAATGGTCGTTTAGCTCCCGCTTCTTTAGCGACTCGAATACCTTGGCGCGCCGCGTCAGCAAACACTCTTACATCTTCATACTCATCAGCAGCTTTGGTTACCGGCGCAATGACTAATCGACCGCCCGCAATGCCTGGCGCAAACAACAGGGTTACCGATTTTCCGACTCGTTGGTCAACTTTCTGACCATGATTGGCCAGTAATGCCACTTCTTCAACCTTAATCGCATTGAGATCGGCAGCAACGACCACTAGTGCATCCCATCCATTACCTTCAAATATCGCCTCTTGCGAGGCTACATCAACATATTTAACTACAGCCATGACCCTTCCTTTTTATTTTTAATTGCTGGCATTATTATCCTATTGCGTGCAGATTACCAACGACTTCATCAAGCTTGAAATCTTCTATGGCAACTTCTGCTGACACTGATTATGTAAAGCGGAGTAACAGATACTAAGACTATGGTAGAATGTTGCCATTTTCAGCCTCAAGCGCACCAGCGCAGTAGTGATAATCTCAAAATAGAGGAACTTTCTGTGACCGCACTAAACCAGCTACAACCACAAGCACTTTGGCAATGGTTCGAACAAATCTGTGCCATTCCACACCCTTCAAAACATGAGCAAGCCTTGAGTGAACACATTCAAGCTTGGGCTAAAGATAAACAGCTGTCTGTTGTCGAAGATAAAGTCGGCAACCTTATCATCAAGAAAGCCGCAACAGCGGGCATGGAAGATCGTAAAACCGTCGTTCTGCAAGCGCATATCGATATGGTTCCACAAAAGAATGCTGATAAAGAGCATGACTTTGAAAAAGATCCCATCGATGCCTACGTTGAAGATGACTGGGTTAAGGCTCGTGGCACTACCCTTGGTGCCGATAACGGTATTGGTATGGCTTCAGCATTAGCGGTTCTTGGTGCTGATGATATTGTTCATGGCCCACTTGAAGTACTTCTGACTATTGATGAAGAAGCGGGAATGACCGGAGCATTTGGCTTGGAAGCTGGCATGCTTGAAGCAGAGATATTGATCAATACTGACTCTGAGCAAGAGGGTGAGATCTACATGGGCTGCGCAGGTGGCGTTGATGGCCAGATTAGCGTGCCTATGGTTTGGCAATCTCCAGAGCCGAGCAACTCGAGCTATACGCTATCGCTTGCAGGTCTAAAAGGTGGCCACTCAGGGGTGAACATCCATTTAGGTCGTGGTAATGCCAACAAGTTGCTGGCTAGGTTCTTGTTTGATCATAGCGATGAGCTAGCGCTTGAGCTAACAAACTTCACTGGTGGTTCACTGCGTAACGCAATCCCACGTGAAGCACAAATTAGCTTCATGCTCCCTGCTGAAAACGTCACTCTGCTGCAGAATCGTATTAGCGAATTTCAAGCATTAGTTCGCCAAGAATTAGCCATTGCCGACCCAGACACTGAGCTAACTCTGACAGAAATACCAGCCGAAACTAAAGTGATGAGTGAAGACTCACAGCAGATTTTAATCGATATCCTCAATGCTTGCCCTAACGGCGTAGTGCGCATGAGTGATGAAGTTGAAGGCGTAACTGAAACCTCGTTAAACGTTGGCGTTATCAGCACTGAAACTGATTCAGTGCAGGTACTTTGTCTTATTCGCTCACTGATTGATTCAGGTCGTGAAGAGATAGAGGGCGTACTGACCTCGTTAAGCAGCCTTGCAGGAGCTAACGTTGAGTTTAGCGGTGCATATCCAGGTTGGAAGCCTGACAATAGCTCGCCAGTGATGGCAAGTGTGCGTGAGACCTATGAAGATATCTACAACAAAGAGCCAACTATCATGGTGATCCATGCCGGCCTTGAATGTGGTTTATTTAAGAAGCCGTACCCAGAGATGGATATGGTTTCTATTGGCCCAACCATCCGCTACCCACATAGCCCCGATGAAAAGGTCAATATCACTACCGTTGGTCAGTACTGGAAACTATTGCTGGCAGTACTTGAACGTACACCGGTGAAAGGTAGCTAATCTTATAAATTAGCCCCAAAAAAGCCGCTCAAAGCGGCTTTTTTGTTTTATCGCTAAAAGCCAAGATCCATCTGTGGCGGCTCTGTACCTTCATCGCTATCGGCTTGGCTGTTTGAGGCTAATCCTACGGAAACTCCCAATAAACGAATACCGCGATCATGTTGCCGCTCCATCGCCTGCTCTAATAATTGATAAAACATATTAACCGAGATCTCATCACTGCGATGCTCAATCGTTGTCTGCTTAAAATCTTCAAATTTAAGCTTAACCACCTGTTTATGAATCACTCTATCTTTAGCGCTGCGATTAACTCTAACGCCCAATTCTTGTATAAGCTGCGGCAACACCGCACGGCACTGCTCCAGTGTATGAATGTCTTTTGCTAATGTAGTTTCTACGCCCACAGACTTGCGTTCCCTGTTTGGGGATATTGCTCGATTGTCGATCCCTTTTGCCCTTTCTATCAATACAGCCCCAAATTTTCCAAATCGTTCTAGTAGCTTATTTTGCGGATAAGCCTGCACGTCGGCGCAGGTGTTTAAACCCAGTTCGGTGAGCTTTTTAGCGGTGACCTTGCCAACACCGGGAATTTTGATTAATGGTAAGGTTTTAACAAACGCATCAATTTTGTCAGGCCTGACAAGGTATTGCCCATTGGGTTTATTTAGGTCTGAGGCTATCTTGGCAAGAAACTTAACCGGAGCGATGCCTGCAGATGCAGTCAGCCCTGTCTCGACAAATATCTCTTCACGAATCGCTTGTGCCATCAACGTTGCAGAGCCTTGGCAGTGATCACTTTCAGTGACATCAAGATAAGCTTCGTCGAGCGACAATGGTTCGATCAAGTCAGTATAGCGCTCAAACACAGCTCTTATCTGACGAGACACATCCTTATAGACCTGCATTCTACCGGGCACCAAAATAAGATCAGGGCAAAGCTTGAGGGCGTAGCCCGATGCCATTGCCGAGCGCACCCCAAATTTACGCGCTTCATAGTTACAAGTACTGATCACGCCACGGCGATCGCTCCGTCCCCCCACAGCGATGGGTTTACCTTGTAACTCTGGAAAATCACGCATCTCTACAGCAGCGTAGAAGCAGTCCATATCGACATGAATTATTTTTCGCAATCTTAAACCCTCCGACCAGAACTATACTGTATATAAAAACAGTACTCAAGAAAAGTTAGCTCAAAGGGGGGCAAGCGTCATTTATCAAAGTGTATTTCTGCTGCTATACATAACAAAAACGGAGCCAATCGGCTCCGTTTTACTGTCATTAATTAAAACTAACCGCTAGATTTTAAACTGCTTAATATTACCCGACAGTGACTCTGTGACTTGTGCAAAGTTACCAAAGTTGTGCGATAACTCCTCACTGGCGGCGAGTGAGTCATCAGACAGCGCCCTGACATTTTCAACGTTGCATGCCACCTCTTCTGCAACCACGGCTTGTTGACCAACAGCAGCGGAGATCTCAATGGTTTGTTGTTGGATCGCTTCAATGGCACCGGTAATACTGTCTAGCGCCACTTCAACTTTACCAGTAAGCTCTTGACCGATGTTGGCCTGCTCGACGCCAGCCTCCATCACTTGCTCAGCTTCATTGGCATTTTGCTGTAGTGTTTGGATGATCTCTTGAATGTTTGCTGTTGAGTCTTGTGTGCGTGATGCCAGCGTTCTTACCTCGTCGGCAACGACTGCAAAACCTCTGCCCTGCTCACCGGCTCTTGCAGCTTCAATTGCCGCATTAAGCGCTAATAAGTTAGTTTGCTCTGCTATACCACGAATAACATTAAGCACTTCGCCAATCTGTTCTGAACGAGTTCTTAACTGCTTAACAACTTTAGCTGCTTCAATGACTTGCGATGATAACGACTGCATCCCTTGGCTCGCTTGCGCCACAATAGCGCCACCCTCAACCGATTCCGCTTGTGCTTTGTCAGCAAAGTCACTGGCACGCTGAGCGCTCGCAGCCATCTCTTGGCTAGTATGCGCCATCTCGGTGGCTGCTGTTGCGACAGAAGCTATCTCCTCTTTTTGCTGCGCAACAGAGTGAAGCGCACGTTCGCTGACTTCAGATGCAGCTGAAACACCATTTTCAACCTCTAAGGTTAAGTCGCGAGTTTCTTGCAGCATTCCCTGAACTTTGGCGGCAAAACGGTTAAATGCATTACCGAGTTTGCCAAGTTCATCTTCTCTATCCATTTGGATCCGTTTAGCCAAATCGCTATCACCTTCGGCAATATCTTCCATCGCGGCGAGTAAACTATTGAGCTGCTTTCTAAACGGTAACAGCATGCCCCAAACGGTAACGCCAACAAATAGCATGATCAGACATGAGAGCAGAATTGAATTAATGATCGCGTCAGTTACTGGCGCTTCAATGACCTCTGTTGGTAACATAAAGGCCAAATGCCACTTCTGCTCAGGGAAATCACCACCAACTTCAACAAAGCTGACTCGCTGAGACTGACCTTTAAAGGTAACTTCTGCAAATCCTGACGATTGTGACTGCATCTGTCTGCTTAACGCGCTAAAGCCACTGCTATCTTTAAATTGACTATCGACTTTTGAGGCATCTGAGCCTGGAGGGAATTTTTCATTAAAACCGGGAAAATAAACCAACTTACCAGCATTGGTTACAAGAAAGGCTTGGCCCGCACCTTGATACTTAATGGGCGCGAGTAGTTCGCTACCAATGGTATCAATTAAGATATCCATTCCACCAATCCCTAATAAACGGCCTGATTGATCTTTAACAACAGTTTTAACCGTCGCAGATATGGAGCCATCATTGGCATCAACAGCGGGATCGCCGACAAACATACCATCTTTATCTATCGCTTCTTGCCACCAAGGGCGCTTATTGGTGTAGTACTCGCTATCATTGTAGCGGCCGTTTAAGTCAAAATATTCAAAGGTATTGGCGGAGCCGAAGAAGACAGATTTTATATCACTGTCTTGATCGGAGAAAAACTTAAAGTACTCAACAATAGACTTGTACTGTTTATCTGATGATAGGTCACTTAGACGATTGTTATATTTAGCAAACCACTCAAGTACACTCGGGTCTGCAAACACCGCATGGATCAACTGCCCTTTTGCGACAAAGTAGCTGCGAACTTCAGTAGATTTGAGTTGAACCAGCCCTGTGAGATCACTATCAATTTGTTGACGCGTACTAGTGCTTTCATTCTTAACTAAGAACAGTGCGACGATGGTAAACAGTACCGCCAAAGCACCAACAATAGTCACAACCAGCTGCATACTTAGCGAGCGTTTAAACCAAAGCATTCTATATTCCTTTATTATTATATTTTTCTAGGAATAATGAATTTAACAGAATTAACACAAGATTAAAGCAGAAAAATCAACATTTAACTGGCGAGTTGTAAATTGAAAGTTACATTGAAATAAAAGTGCTAGCAATGCTAGCGGATCATTTCAAAAGAAAAGAGCAATGCTAGATTATTTTGCTACTGCTTCAATACAGATACAGTGAAAGGCTCTAAAGTGAATGTTCAGGTAATGAAAGGACTGACCAATACTAGAAAAGATTCGTCAACATTGAAAGTTCATCAGCAGTGAGGGCCGACTGGCTATTACTCTTTTGTGATGAAGAGCTGCGTCTATTACCTGACTCAGCGATTTCAAGTTGCTGTTCAAGCTTTCTTATCTTAAAAAGAAGACGTTCGATTATCAGCTGGTTATCGCTTTCATGAACGTTGTTTTTTGCTGAAATAATCATAATCTCCCCTCGTATTTTTTAGCTATCAAAAAAACCACACTTGCGCATTCTAAGGTTAGTACAAAAAACCATCGCTGCAACAAATTTAATGAATTATTTGTACCTTATTATAGTAATCCTCTCTAGCTGAATATTAGCTGTATAGACTTAGTCAAAATATAAGCAATTTTACTTTATAAGCTTTAAAGAACGCCTTAAAAAAGAGCACCGCCACTATAAAAGTGAGGTGCTCTAGCAAATATGGCTACGCCTAGTTAACCAGCCTAATTTAGCTACATCTTGCTTTGTAAGTAATTTTGTAAGCCGACTTTATCAATCAAACCTAACTGTTTTTCTAGCCAGTACATATGATCAGACTCAGTCTCTTCTAGCAATACCTCTAAGATCTCACGGCTTTCGTAATCTCTTTTCTCTTCACACAAAGCAATAGCACTACGAAGGTTATCGGCCACTTGGTATTCATAAGCAAGATCGTTCTTAAGCATCTGCTCAGTATCTTTACCGATATTGAGTGGTTCACGACTGGCGACGTCTGGCGTACCTTCTAAAAACAAAATGCGCTGCACCAGCTTTTTAGCATGTTCACGCTCATCATCTGATTCGTGAGAAATCCTCTCATGCAATTCATTCAGCCCCCAATCTTCATACATTAGGCCATGAACAAAATACTGATCCATTGCTGACAACTCTCCGGTGAGCAACTTATTAAGTGTATCGATGACTTCTTTATTACCTTTCATAATCGTCTCCGGTTAGTCCATTTTAGATTGTAAGTAGTTCTGAATACCTGTCAGTGAAATAAGCTCTAACTGGGCTTCAAGCCAGTCTAAATGCTCCTCTTCATCTTCGAGCAGATCTTCCAAAATATCACGACTAACGTAGTCAGCAGATTGCTCACACAGTGCAATGGCATCTCGCAATAATACTAGCTCTTCTTCCAGCATCACTTTGTCGCATTCGAGCATCTCTTGGCTATGCTCTCCAATACGAATTTTGTCCAACTGTTGTAGATTCGGCAACCCTTCAAGAAACAAGATCCGTTCAATGATCTTGTCAGCATGTTTCATATCTTGAATTGATTTCTTGTAAGCTTTCTCATCAAGCTCACCGAGTCCCCAGTTTTTGAACATGCGCGCATGGAGGAAGTATTGGTTAATCGCTGTCAGCTCACTCGTTAGTACCTTGTTGAGCAGACTGATGACTTTGGGTTGCCCTTTCATTCTGTATTCCTTATCTGAAAATTGATCTATATCAATAAATACAGATTAGAGCAAAAAACACGCAAACACAAATTAACCTTTAATTTCAGCCACTTAATAAAGATAACTATTATCATTACTACTATGGTTATTAATTAGGATTCATTTGAGTAAGGAGATTTTTTTGAATAAAAATAACCTATTGCAAGGTGTGCAATTTGGTTGAAAGCTATAACTATTTAACAAGCTAGCAAAAATAGACCTGAAGAGTATTAGTCTTAACCATTCTAGCTCCAAAAGATATAAAAAAGGCCCCATAGAAAGGTAATGCCGATCATTTA
>NZ_JBFRMK010000268.1:0-17627 GCF_041470405.1 Shewanella sp. 10N.286.45.A1 | reverse complement strand
ATTGGTGGCCCCTCCCAGACTCGAACTGGGGACCTGACGATTATGAGTCGTATGCTCTAACCAACTGAGCTAAGGGGCCGACTTAGGATAGTCGTCACTACCGAAAGCGAATAGAAGTATACGAGGTTTAAAAGCGCTTGTCACCTGAGTTTTTCGCTGTTTTTAACTCTAATGGTTCAACTGCTTATCTGTTAATCAATATTAAGTCGATTAGTAAGCGCAGAAACAAAAAAGCTGCCATGAGGCAGCTTTTTCAATGAGTTTTGAATCTATCTAGAGACGACTTGTCTCTTTTCTAAGACTACTCGTCTCTTTATTTAAGACTACTCGTCTAGGAACGACTTCAAAATCTCTGAGCGAGAAGGGTGACGCAACTTACGTAGCGCTTTAGCTTCAATTTGACGAATACGCTCACGCGTTACATCAAACTGCTTACCCACTTCTTCTAACGTGTGGTCGGTGTTCATGTCGATACCAAAACGCATACGCAATACTTTCGCTTCGCGGGCAGTTAGGCCAGCAAGAACTTCATGTGTTGCATTACGTAAGCTTTCGCCAGTCGCTGAGTCTAGTGGTAACTCAAGCGTCGTATCTTCGATAAAGTCACCTAAGTGCGAATCTTCATCGTCACCAATTGGTGTTTCCATTGAGATAGGTTCTTTAGCAATCTTCAATACCTTACGGATCTTGTCTTCAGGCATTAACATGCGCTCAGCAAGCTCTTCAGGTGATGGCTCACGACCCATCTCTTGTAGCATTTGACGAGAGATACGGTTTAGCTTGTTGATCGTCTCTATCATATGTACTGGGATACGAATTGTTCTTGCTTGGTCAGCAATAGAACGAGTAATTGCCTGACGGATCCACCATGTCGCATAAGTTGAGAACTTATAACCACGACGGTATTCGAACTTATCTACCGCTTTCATCAGACCGATGTTACCTTCTTGAATGAGATCCAAGAACTGTAGGCCACGGTTGGTGTACTTTTTAGCAATCGAAATTACTAGACGTAAGTTCGCTTCAACCATCTCTTTCTTTGCTCGGCGTGCTTTTGCTTCACCGATAGACATACGACGGTTGATATCTTTAATCGCGCCAATGGCGAGACCTGTTTCAGTTTCAATCGCGTCAAGCTTTGCACGGCAACGCTGAACATCGAAATCGACCATTTTAAGGCCTTCTGCGTATGGCTTGCCTGATGCTAGCTCTTCATTGAACCATTCGATGCTACTTTCGTTGCTGGTGTATACCTTAACGAAGTTTTTCTTAGGCATTTTCGCTTGTTCAACACAAAGCTTCATGATCAAACGCTCTTGAACACGAACTTTATCCATCATTGCGCGCATGCTTTTTACTAAGCGGTCAAACTGCTTAGGCATCAAGCGGAATTCTTTGAAGATTTCGCCGATTTCAAAAAGGGCTACAGTAGACTCTGGGTGGCCACGACCTTTGATAGAGATGATCTCTAATGCTCTTTCATGAGCGACTCGAAGCGTAGTAAATTTCTCTTTAGCTTCTTCAGGATCAGGACCTTTTGGACCTTCCTCTTCGTCATCATCTTCATCTTCATCGTCTTCATCATCTAATTCTTCATCAGATAGTTCAGAACCAACGTGAGTTGCAGTTGGCGCAACGTCTTCGGCATTTGGATCGATGAAACCAGAGATGATGTCAGATAGTCTAACTTCCTCTGCTTCGTAGCGATCGAACTGCTCTAAGATCATGGCAATTGCTTGTGGATATTCAGCAACTGAAGCTTGAACCGTGTTGATCCCTTCTTCAATACGCTTGGCGATAACAATCTCGCCTTCACGGGTCAGTAGCTCAACCGTACCCATTTCGCGCATGTACATGCGGACTGGGTCAGTAGTACGACCTAATTCAGCTTCCACTGTCGCTAACGCGGCAGCAGCTTCTTCGGCAGCATCATCATCGGTGCTGTCTTCAGACATCATGATTTCATCAGCATCCGGAGCCTGTTCATAGACTCGAATACCCATGTCATTGATCATCTGGATAATATCTTCGATCTGGTCAGAGTCGACCATGTCTGCAGGTAGGTGATCGTTCACTTCTGCGTAGGTTAAGTAACCTTGCTCTTTACCTTTGGCAAGCAACAATTTAAGTTGCGACTGCGGAGTATGATCCATAGATATCATCCAAGTTGGGAAACAGTTAAAACGACGGGCGAAAAACGGCCACGCAAGTCGTTAATTATAGCCTTCGGTGCTTCACTGTGCTAGTCCAAGTGTTTACTTTTGAGGCGGATTTTGAACCTATGCCTTACTTTTAATCACTGAAATTAGCTTGCTTAGCTGTAATCTTTCATCTTTTGTGAGGTTAGTTTTCAAACTCAGCTCTTGGTAGCGTTGCTCCAGATACTGATTGTTTAACCACACTAAGGTGCCTTTTAACTCTTTAAGTAAGTTTTCATCCGCCACTTGATGATCCCATTGGGTCAGTTTTTTTAGGGTGCTGAATTGATTATCGCCCCTGAACTGTTCAAGTAGTTGTGCGCTGCTCATTACTTTGCCGCGAGTTAAATCTAGTACAAGGGCTAGCAAATCAATGCCTGGCATTTGTACGTGTTTTAGCGCGAGTTGCTCAGGTAATTTTTCACCTAGGCGCGGATGCTGTACTAACAATGCAATGGCTAGTCGCAATGGGGTACCACGTCCTTTCAACGCTTTGTGCTGTTTAGGTTTATCGGCCGTCTTAGTCGAAAAGTTAAATTTTCGTTTAAGCTCATCAGCACCGTTCATTCTTAGCTTGTGTGCTAAATCTTCAAGCAGCAGACTCTGCAATACAGTGTCTTGCACTTTTTCTATCAGTTTAATGGCATTTTTTGCCAAAACACTTTTGTCTTCTTTACCAAATTTTTTCGCTAAGTTCTCAAAGAGGAACTCTGGAAGTGCCATGGCTTGGCTAATATTCTGTTCGAACTTTTCTTTACCGATTTGTCTCACTAGCGTGTCAGGATCTTCGCCTTCAGGTAGAAACATGAAGCGAACTTGATTGCCAGGTTTTAACAAGGGCAGTGCGGTTTCAAGTGCACGCCAAGCAGCTTCTTTACCTGCTTTGTCGCCGTCATAACAACAGATAACTTCTTTTGCACTACGCAGTAACAGCTGAAA
This sequence comes from Shewanella sp. 10N.286.45.A1, assembly GCF_041470405.1. NCBI lineage: Bacteria > Pseudomonadati > Pseudomonadota > Gammaproteobacteria > Alteromonadales > Shewanellaceae > Shewanella > Shewanella sp. 10N.286.45.A1. The sequence continues at coordinate 14,490 of NZ_JBFRMK010000268.1, read as the reverse complement.
TTGATCAGCGGTAGTTGAAGTACCTAACGACGCAACGGCATAGTCGACGCCAAATTGCCCTAGAGCAACCACGTCCATATAGCCTTCAACAATCAGCACTTGTTGTGGATCACGATGACGCTGTTTTAGCTCATATAATCCATAAAGCTCATTGCCCTTATGAAATATGGGCGTTTCTGGAGAATTCAAGTACTTTGGCGTACCTTCTCCTAAAACTCTGCCACCAAAGCCAATAACTCGGCCGCGTCTGTCCCTAATCGGGAACATTAATCGATCGCGAAACCTGTCATAGCGCTTACCGCTGTCATTCTCGATGACCATGCCGGCAGTGAGTAGCTTGTTCTGTGAATCTTGGTTCTGACGATATCGGCTTAATAAACCGTCCCATCCATCGGGAGCAAAACCAATATTAAAATGTTCGACTACCTCTTTTGAAAGCCCACGATGGGCTAAGTAATCAAGCACTTTTTGTTTATCTGGGTGTTGTCTTAACTGACTTTGAAAGAATAAGCTCGACTCTTCCATCAGTTGGTATAAATCACGACTAAGCTCTTGATTGCGAGGCTTACCAGTACCTTGTTCCTGAGGAACTTCTAACCCTAACTGTCCAGCGAGTTCTTCAATTGCATCCACGAAATCAAGTCGGTCATATTCCATGACAAAATCAATAACATTTCCGTGTGCGCCGCAGCCAAAACAATGGTAAAACTGCTTGTCTCTACTAACGGTGAAAGAGGGAGATTTTTCGCTATGAAAAGGACAACAGGCAGAGTGGTTTTTACCCGCCTTCTTTAGGGGCACTTTAGGGTCGATTAAGTCGACAATGTCAGTGCGAGCTACTAGCTCATTGATAAAATCACGAGGTATCGCCATTAGTGTTGTTAAATGCCGCCTTTAATTTCGTGAAGTTAAAATAGAGAAAATCGAAAACAAACAAGCCGCGCAAAAGCACGGCTTATTCATCATTAAAACTAAAACTACTTGAGTTTTGCACGGATCATAGCGCCAATTGCCGCCATATCTGCTCTGCCCATTACTTTAGGTTTTAATGATCCCATTACTTTACCCATGTCCGCCATGGAGGATGCGCCCATCTCAGAGATGCTTGCATCAACTAGCACAACAATTTCCTCTTCAGTAAGAGGTTGAGGCAGAAACTCTTCAAGTACTTGAATTTCATCTGCTTCAATTTGTGCTAATTCGTCACGTCCTGCTGCTGCATATTGAGCAATAGAATCACGACGCTGTTTAACCATTTTGGTTAAGACCGCTATAGCTTGGTCATCATTCAAAGATTCGCGGGTATCCACTTCAATTTGTTTGATGGCCGCTAGTGCCATACGAATAGTCCCCAAGCGTACCTTTTGTTTGGCACGCATGGCGGCTTTCATTTGCTCTTTTAGCTGATCAATTAGGCTCATAATGAGATTAGTATAAACGTACGCGACGTGCGTTTTCGCGAGAAAGCTTCTTAGCAAGACGCTTGATAGCAGCGGCTTTAGCACGTTTACGTGCAGTAGTTGGCTTCTCGTAGAATTCACGAGCGCGAACGTCAGCTAAGATACCAGCTTTTTCACAAGAGCGCTTGAAACGACGAAGAGCTACGTCGAATGGTTCGTTTTCACGTACTTTAATAATTGGCATACGCCATCACCCCTTAGGTGTAGGTTGTATTGAGACAATTACTTGACTCAGATAATTTAAAAATGGTGCGGAATTCTATACCGACTCGCCCCCTGTTGTAAACCCTTATTAGTGATCAGAATGATGTCTATTCGCTAATAATCGACTTAGATGGCGGTTGTGCTATGGAGTAATTAAAGCACAGCAGGTAGAATTGTCGGCAATATATATGAAGTAAAGATGAGAAACAATGCGGGTTTTAGGAATAGAGACATCTTGTGATGAAACTGGGATAGCCGTTTACGATGACGAGAAAGGGCTTCTATCACATACCTTATATAGTCAGGTTAAATTGCACGCCGATTACGGTGGCGTCGTTCCTGAGCTGGCGTCTCGTGATCATGTTCGCAAAATCGTGCCGCTGATCCGTCAAGCGTTAGCTGATGCCGATATGACCATAGAAGATATTGACGGTATTGCTTACACCAAAGGCCCGGGGCTTATTGGTGCCTTGCTTGTAGGTGCTTGTGTCGGTCGCGCGTTAGCGTTTTCATGGGACAAGCCGGCAATAGGTGTACATCACATGGAAGGGCATTTGCTGGCGCCAATGCTTGAAGATGACGTACCTGAATTTCCATTTCTTGCGTTATTAGTATCGGGTGGTCATTCAATGCTTGTGGGCGTTGAAGGAATTGGTCGTTATGAGGTTTTAGGTGAGTCTGTAGATGATGCAGCAGGCGAAGCGTTTGATAAGACTGCTAAGTTAATGGGGCTTGATTATCCTGGTGGACCGAGATTGTCGAAATTGGCTGCTAAAGGTGTGGCTAATAGCTATCGTTTCCCAAGACCGATGACAGATAAGCCTGGACTTAATTTTAGTTTCTCAGGGCTTAAGACATTTGCAGCAAATACCATTGCGGCAGAACCAAACGACGAGCAGACAAGAGCTAACATCGCTTGTGCCTTTGAAGAGGCGGTGGTTGATACCTTAGCCATAAAATGTAAGCGAGCCTTGAAGCAAACGGGTTACCAGCGTTTAGTGATTGCTGGGGGAGTAAGTGCCAATACCCGTCTACGCGCTCAATTAGCTGAAATGATGACTAACCTTGGTGGTAAGGTGTTTTATCCACGTGGCGAGTTTTGTACTGATAATGGCGCAATGATCGCTTATGCGGGCCTGCAGCGCTTGAAAGCAGGGCAGACTGATGATCTTGCTGTTAAAGGTCAGCCAAGATGGCCGCTGGATACTTTAGAACCTGTCGATTAACTACTGGCTATCAATATAAAAACGGCGCTACTGGCGCCGTTTTTTTATGGCCTTTGCCACGTAAGGTGATATTTTTATAGGCTTTTATTACGCCTTTTACGAGACACTTTAGATTCTTCACCTTTTAACAGGCGTTTAATATTGTCACGGTGACGGATCACGATAAGTGTTGAAAGCATCGCCACAGGAATGGTAAATCTGTCGTCGAGCCACCAAGTATAAACAGGTGCGAGCAGTGCTGTGCAAATAGCAGCAAAAGAGGAGTAGCGAGTGATTAAGACTATGATAGCCCAAGTGAGCATTAGGTATAGTGCTAAAAAATGACCAATTGGCGCCATAGCACCAAAAGCCGTTGCCACTCCTTTGCCACCTTTAAAGCCAAAGAATATTGGAAAGATATGGCCTAGGCAGGCGGCTATAGCAATTAACCCTAAAGAGATTGGATCAACGCCTAATCTAAAAGCTAGGTAAGTGGGAGCTGCTCCTTTGAGCATATCAAAAAATAACACGAGTGCTGCAGAACTTGCACCGCCTATGCGCAGCACATTGGTGGCTCCGGGGTTTCCCGAACCTTCCGTTCTAGGGTCGGGCAAGCCACGCATTTTACACACAAGAACAGCACTCGATATTGAGCCTGCCAAATAGGCGCCCATTATCATTAATATTGTTAGTGCTATTGTGGTCAAATTGGTTTCCTTATCCGTCTTAGGGTATTATCGCGCCACACAAAAAAATGCTCTTTATATTCAACTGACAGCCTTATGGGTTTGGCAGTGAATGGGAGCATAAAAACAGCTTTGAATATCTCTATTAGCTACCTTGCTATAAAAGCGGCTGTTTTTATTAATTCTTTATTTACGAGAACTTATCCTACTTGGATTTGTTCTTGTTCGAAAGAGCCATAGAGCAATATCTCAGCTTTGCGACGGATTATATCCTTTTTGTTCGTTTTAGCTTATCAGACCTCAGTGGCAATGATTAAGGTTTTGGAGAAAACATGGATAAAGTACTGATTAGAGAACTTAAAATAGAAACCGTTATTGGGATCTATGAATGGGAAAAACAGATCCATCAAACCTTGTTACTGGATTTAGATATGGCGTGGGATAATCGTTTGGCAGCGGCAAGCGATGCCTACGAGAACGCGCTTTGCTATGAAACAGTATCGAATCGACTCACTGCGCTAATCACTGAAAAGCCTATAGAGCTAATTGAAACTGTTGCTGAGTTGGTTGCTAGCTGTGTGATGAGTGAGTTCAATGTACCTTGGGTTAAAGTCAAAGTGATGAAACCTGGGGCAGTACCTACTGCTGTTGCTGTTGGTGTCGAGATAGAAAGAGGTCATGCATAAATGGCCAAGATCTACATCAGTTTAGGTAGCAATATTGAGCCAGTTCGCTACCTTAAGGCTGCATTAATTGATTTGGATTATCATTTTGATGAGCTAGTGCTGTCATCGGTTTTTGAAAGCGAAGCTGTAGGCTTTGATGGGACTAACTTCCTTAATATGGTGGTTGCAGCCGAAACCGAATTATCAATTGAAGACGTCGTCGCGAGATTCAAACAAATTGAACAAGATCATGGTCGCGTAGTGGGCGCTAAAAAGTTTGCTGCAAGAACCTTAGATCTTGATCTACTGCTTTATAATGACATCGTTTGTCAGAAGCCGATAGAACTGCCCCGTGCCGAAATCTTATACAACGCATTTGTGCTTTGGCCGTTAGCTGAGATAGCCCCAGAGCTTCAACATCCTGTTGTTTTGGAATCATATCAGTCGCTCTGGAACGAATACGATAAATCACAACAAAAATTATGGCCTATTGAGTTCAATTGGTCTGCTTAAGTCGCTTTTTAAAATAGGATAGTTATGGACACGTTTCAGGTGATTATATTGGCGCTAATTCAAGGCCTCACCGAGTTTTTACCGATCTCAAGCTCTGCACATCTGATCTTACCGGCGCAATTATTAGATTGGCAGGATCAAGGGTTATCTTTTGATGTGGCAGTGAATACGGGGTCATTACTCGCCGTGGTAATGTATTTCCGAAAAGAATTGTTTTCTATGTTTATGGCTTGGACTGGCAGTATCGCCAGCGGCAAACAGACCCAAGAGAGTAAGTTGTCTTGGTGGATTATATTGGCCACCATTCCAGCGGTAATTGTTGGTTTTACTGCCAAAGGCTTTATTGAAACGTATTTGCGAAATATTGAAGTGATCGCTGCAACGACTATCATTTTTGGCTTGCTGCTTTGGTGGGCAGATAAGATGCAGCGTCAAGGTTTTAATGAATTCCAAGTCGGTTGGAAAAAAGCGTTAGTTATTGGTATCGCTCAAGCTATGGCGCTTATTCCGGGGACGTCGCGTTCAGGCGCTACAATTACTGCAGCACTTATGCTTGGGCTTAGTCGTGAAGCAGCGGCAAGATTCTCATTTTTGATGTCGGTACCTGTGAGCCTCGGAGCGGCTATTTTGGTGACGAAAGATCTGATTTCAAGTGGTCAAGCTATTGATTATCAAGCTCTGGGGTTAGGCATCGTGGTGTCATTTGCAGCCGCTTATGTGTGTATCCATTACTTCTTGAAGATTATTAGTAAAATGGGCATGACACCATTTGTGATCTACCGATTAGCGCTAGGCGCCGTCCTGTGTGGCTTTATCTTCCTGTAAAGCTAGACTTAATTATTTGAATCGTGAGCGTGTTATGAACAGTATTTATCTTTGCCCAATATGCCAATCAGACTTAATGGTACATGAAGAGTCTAAAGGGCTACATTGTGAGAATAAGCATCACTTTGACAAAAATGAGCAGGGATACTGGCTCTTTGGCCAGGTTAAAAAGCCTAAAATTGATTCAAGAGCTGTGATGCGTGCTAAACGCTATGTACTTGAATCTGGAATTTATGTACCACTAGCACAAAAACTGGCAGAGATGATTGGGAGCTTACCTCACTTTTCAGCAGGTAAGTCGCTGTCTCAGTTAGATTACGACTGCGGTGAAGGTTATTTTTTGAGAACGGTTAAGGACATTCTTGCTGAGCAACAACCTGATATTGCTGTTGAGCAAACTGGGATCTCTGAAGCTGAGAACGCTATTTTTGCTGCAGCTAAGTCGCAAAGTGGACCGACTTATATCGTGTCAAACTTAAAGCACTTGCCAATTAAAGATGAAAGCTTTGATTTAGTGACCTTAATTGACAAGCAGCTTAAAGGTAAAGAGTTAACGCGAGTGCTCAAGCAAGATGGGATTTTATTACAGGTGGCAGCAGGCCCTAGACATTTGTGGCAGATAAGAGAGTTTATCTATCCAGATCTGACTGAAAAACCTGTTAACCATAATTTGCCAAAAGAGCTTGAGCTAGTCCAGAGTGAGCGACTGTCGATTAAGGTGAGTGTTTCCGGTGAGCAAGCAATAGCGTTACTTGAAATGACGCCTTATGCTTGGCGCGCCAACGACAATACGCGCCATCATATTCAACAGGCTAAGTTCGATTCACTAGAGATAGATTTTGTGATTAATTTGATGACTAGAAAATAGTTGTCGCTCAGGGTAATCTTGGTTTATTCAACCTAATGGAATTTTATATACTGATGATGCGTACATTGCTGTTGTTCATCTTAGCTGCTTTACCGCTAGTTTCATTTGCTAACGTGTATCAGATCCCGCAAGACGGAAGTCGTCTCGTGGGTGAGTTACAAGAGCATGTAGTAGCAAAGGGCGATTATTTTCAAACCATCTCTAAACAATACAACATAGGTATTTTGGAGTTAATGGAATCCAACCCAGGTGTTGATCCATTTTTACCAAGACCTGGTACGCGTTTATTAATCCCAACCCAGATGTTGTTGCCTGACGTTCCGCATAAAGGGGTGGTTATTAACTTAGCTGAGCTGAGATTGTACTACTTTCCTAAAGGTGGTCAGGAAGTGCACGTATTTCCTGTTGGTATAGGTCGAATAGGCCGAGAGACGCCAGAGATGGTGACTCGGATAAAATCTCGGATCCCTAACCCAAGCTGGACACCACCGGCGAGTATCCGCAAAGAGCATTTAGAGGAGCGCGGTGAGGAGTTGCCAAGAGTGGTATTGGCAGGCCCTGATAATCCATTAGGTAAATACGCTATTCAGCTTTCTTATGGTGACGGAAGCTACTTGATCCATGGAACCAATAAGGACTTTGGAATTGGCATGCGAGTCAGTGCGGGTTGTATCCGTTTAAACCCTGATGATATCGAGTGGCTCTTTAATAAAGTTAAGTATGGTGACTCCGTCACTGTTATTAACCAGACCGTTAAAACCTCAACTGAACCTGATGGTCGACAAATCATAGAAGTACATTCGCCTTTGTCTGAATCTGAAGGGCAAAGCAATCGTGTGATTGAGATGAATCGTGATGTGGTTGAATTTATTGGGCAAGAGGATGTTGATTACACCAAAGCTAATGACGCCTTACTGACTCAAAATGGTATACCCGTCAATATTCAAAGCTAGTCGCACTAAAGCTTGGTTGAATTAGGCGTCCATATTTGGGCGCTTTTTTATATCTGGATTTTGGTTGATATGAGACGGAGGGGACTGCAGATAAATTTAAGGCTTGGTTTGGTGTGTGTCACTATGCGTGTCACATTTGTTCACCATAAACCAAGCCTTTGGAGTTAACCTATTGAAAAATAGATTAGTTCCTAAACGTAATTACTTCTTGTAAGAAGACGCTACGTTGTCGATACGGTCGTTAGCACGCTTAGCTTCTGCTTGTGCGTCCATAGCTGCTGCTTTTGCATCATTGATGTCTGCAGACAGTTTACCTTGATCAGATTTTAGAGAGCTTACTTCAGCTGAAAGCTGGTCAACTTTGTTACCTAGGTTTGCAACGCTTTCTTCAAGAGCAGTAGTGTTTGCACAGCCACCTAGAAGGGCAGTCATTGCTACACCAGCAATCATAAGTACTTTTTTATTCATCGGGAATTCCCTATATTTAGGTTGGATTAAATAAGCACAGCTGCACATAACAACTGAACAGTCTAATTATGTCATAGAAAAAATTTTTTGCTATGCATTTTAGTGCTAAGGTCTGAATACCTTAGCGAATATTTGCTCAAATGCAAGCTAAGTGCAATTTTTATGCTAAGTAACACAAATATAATACTAGACCATTAATATAGATATTTGCTGAATTTTTTGTATTTTTCCTATTTTTCGAGATCTCGTTTTATTTCTCGCACTGCTTCAATACGCTGCGCGGTAAGTTGCAATCTGATCTCCGCACCTTTATAGCCTGCATCAATTATGTCCTTCACTGCAACATCGGCCGCCGCTTTAAAACATTGCAGAATGTAGCTAGCTTGAGGGTAGGGGGAAAGTTCAAAACCGGTGCGACCTTTAGCATCCGCTTCACAGCTGAGTAGTAATTGCTGAAGACGATGTGGCTTACGCCAAAAATCTGCTTTATCAAAAAGCTTCACTATGGTTTCGGCTCTAAGCTCATAGGCGTTATGGATATTCTGATGCTGATCGCTAACCAGTAATGCAAGGTCACGGTATTCATTAGGAACCCTAAAACGCTCACAAAGCGCCTTAATAAGAGGTAAGCCTTTCTGACCATGACCATGGTGTTTTGGCAGTGTCTCTTTTGGACTTAACGCTTTACCAAGATCATGCACTAATGAAGCAAAGCGCACGGCGTTATCGTTAGATAGCTTAGCTGCTTGCTCAAGCACCATTAAGGTGTGCACTCCTGAGTCGATTTCTGGATGCCATTGTTCGGGTTGTGGTACACCAAAAAGCGCATCAATCTCTGGAAACAACACGGTTAATGCACTGCACTCCTTAAGTACGCTAAAGAAAACCTGTGGTGCATCGGATGACAATGCTTTATCGAGTTCGATATAGACTCGTTCAGCGGTTAACGCTTCGAGTTCGCCACTTTGGCTTATCTTAGCCATTAGTGTCTTTGTCTCGTCTGCGATGCTAAAGCCAAGGCTATGGAATCGAGCTGCAAAGCGGGCTACTCGTAAAACACGCAACGGATCTTCTATAAAAGCATCTGAAACATGCCTTAAGATCCGATTATTAATATCGTTAATCCCATTGAATGGGTCATATCTATTTCCAGCATCATCTTCAGCAATAGCATTGACTGTTAAATCTCTTCGAAGCAGATCTTGTTCAAGGGTGACACTTGGCGCGGCATCCACACTAAAACCACCATATCCGGCAGCGGTTTTTCGCTCTGTTCTAGCGAGTGCATACTCTTGTTGAGTTTTCGGATGCAAGAATACTGGAAAGTCTTTGCCGACCTGCTTATAACCTTGAGCTAGCATCTGCTCTGGTGTCGCGCCAACCACCATATAATCACGATCTTTAATTGGTAGGTTTAACAAACTATCGCGGACAGCGCCGCCAACAAGGTAAATTTTCACAGTAACGCTCATTTATGGACATAAGTGCTAGTTTAGCATGGATAAATTGATGTTCGGTGTCAAAATCAGCCACGATAGACCTCTTACTTTAGCCGTTTAAGTTGTAGCAAGTTTTGACAACGGTTGTGCTTGGCTTTAACGTGAGTGCAATTTCTACATTTCTGTCATTACGCAAAGTGTTTGCTGATACGCTTATCGCCCATAAGAGGGTCGCTTGCGAGCATCAAAGCGTTTGAATAACTGCAGAGCGACTCATCATGCCCATCGTGGTCGATGAGTGGCTCTAAAAAAGGATTGAAAGCGGTATGTATAAGGCTTTTTTCGGGTTAAAAGACAATCCATTTTCGATTGCACCTAACCCTCATTATCTATTTTTAAGTGACCGTCACAGAGAAGCACTGGCACACCTAACCTATGGTTTAGGTGAGACTGGAGGCTTTGTATTGTTGACGGGGGAAGTGGGGACCGGTAAGACAACGGTATCACGCTGTTTGCTTAATCAGCTACCTGAGAACACAGATACTGCCTTTATCTTAAATCCAGCCTTAACTGAGCTAGAGTTACTCGCGACTCTATGTGATGAATTAAAGATAAGTTACGGTGAGTCGCCAACCTTAAAGCAGCTGACTGACCGCATAAGTACCTTTCTTCTCGATAACCACAGTAAAGGGCGCAATACCGTTCTTATTATTGACGAAGCACAGCACCTTAAAGCAGAAGTGCTTGAGCAGCTAAGGTTACTAACCAACTTAGAAACCGATACTAAAAAACTGCTGCAAGTTATTTTAATTGGGCAGCCTGAACTGCAACAGTTGCTTAAACGTCAGGAACTGCGACAGTTAGCTCAACGTATCACAGCGCGTTACCATTTGTTGCCGCTTACCGTTGAAGAGGTTGCGCTATATGTGCAGCACAGATTGCAAGTAGCCGGACGTCATGAACCACTATTTCACAAAAGTGCAGTAAAAGCCCTCCATAAACACAGCGGCGGGATCCCAAGACTTATCAACTTGTTGTGTGAACGTGCTCTTATGGCCAGTTACGGCCAGTCTAAAGTGCCAATTGACAACAAAATGATCAATATGGCATCTGTTGAAGTTTTAGGTGAGGAGCCTGAAAAGCGTAATATTTGGTTACCGGCTGGAGTTGCTGCGGCATTAGTGTTGACCTTTAGTGGCGCATTTTATCTCTTTAGCCAAGATGCGACGCATTTAGTCAGCAAGGCTGATACTGCGCAAGCCAGTAACAAACCGGCAGTAGCGACAGCTCCCAAGCTAGACAGTAGTCAACGAGTACTTAAAAGTGCAATAGCGCAAAGCCGTGATATTGATAATGCCTATGCCAGCATATTAGGTCTATGGGGGAAAACACCCTATATAGGTTTAACGGCTTGTCAGTCGGCGAAGCAGCAGGGACTCTCTTGTTATCAACAGCAGGGCAATTGGAATTCAATTGTGAGATTGAATTTTCCTGCCGTTGTTTATCTAGTTGATGAGCAGCAACAAGCATTTTACGGCACAGTGGTTGCGAGACAAGGTGAGCAAATACTATTGCAGCTTAACGAGCAGCAATTGTGGGTTAAACGCGATTGGTTTACTCGTCACTTTAGTGGAACATTTGAGATCTTATGGCAAGCGCCAAAGAGCCAGGTCAACGAAATCGGTAAGTCAGCCAATCAGGCGCAACTGCAATGGCTAGAGAATAGTTTAGCGATAATCAATGAGTCTTCACCAAGGTTAGTCAGCGAATTTGACAGTCATCTTGAGCAAAAAGTAAAAGCGTTTCAACGTCAGCATGGACTGCGAGCAGACGGAATTGCAGGGGCGCAAACATTGGTCCAGCTCAACCTCTACTTAAGTGATATTGGCCCACGCTTAGGTCAATCTAAGAGGTTGTATTAATGTCTATTTTACTTGACGCTGTCACGCGGGATAAGCAGCAATCACAAGCTATCCAGCATGATGTTGTTTTGACGCCGCGCGCACCGTACCAAACGCATAATAATGAATATCGAGCAGCAAAAACTATAGCGCTTTTTGCTAGCTTGTTTTTGTTCGTTATTGGGCTAGCTTGGATTTTGAGTCAAGTACTGCTAAAACCTGCGGTTAACAGCCAAAATGCTCAACAAACCATCGGCAATACGCCGCAAATTGAAACTCAACAACAGACGGCGCAGACTGTGAGCAGTGAGCTGTCATTTAATGCCGCTGGCGTTAAGCTTGCCGGAAAGGTAGCGTTACCTGTCGCGCAGGCGATGCCAATAGCAGATGTATCTAGCTACCAACGACAATCTGTGAGTGTAAACGAGATTGTCGATAACTCTGGCAGTTCGGGTAAGAATGAGCAGCAAGGCTTATTAGCAGCGGTGCTAGAAGCGCAGAAAAGTGTTGAAGCAGATACGGCCAATAGGGTTGAAAGCACTAAATCAAACAGTGGTGATGCAGAGCCGATTATTTTAGGCGCTAATGCGAACCAACGTGGCCAAGATATGCTGGCATCGCTGCAGTATGAAGTTGATCTTGCTGCGGCTGATGTCGGTTTGGATAGGCAACCTAAACCACAAAATAATAATAACCTAGTGGCTGCATTTGAAGCCGCGCTAAAAGAAGTTGAGCGTGAAAACGCGGTAGCAACACCAGTCACGCAACCTGACTTAGATCCTATTCCGACCACCCCAAAATCGGATGCCATCCCTAAGTACGGGCAGTTGCCAGCAGGGCTTCAACTACAAGTGCCTGAATTCAATATTAATGCACATGTCTATTCAAGTGTCGCAGATAATCGTTGGTTGAATGTCGATGGCAAAGAGCTGCAACAGGGCGATATGATCCAAGGGAAGTTAACTATCGTCGAGATCCGTCCGCGTGATGTGGTTCTGTCCATTGAAGGGACTGAGTTTAAAGTCCCCGCCATTTAACGATGAAGTTTCGGTAAGGTGTGTATTGAACTCAAACCATAAAAAAGGCCTAAAAACTGTTAGGCCTTTTTTAGTTTGGTATTAACCATAGAAATGGTAAGCCAACAGTAAAGTAAGGCCATAACCTACGCTATAACAAAGTGCAAGCGCGGGTACAAACTTAAGGTAGCTAACAAAGGTTAACTCTTTCACTTTGCTCATGGCGATAATGCCTGCGGCGGAACCAATGACCAGCAGTGAACCACCCACACCCACAGAGTAAGTTAACCCTAGCCATTCAGGGGTATTAAGTACGGGTTCGGCCTTTAACAAAGCAGCTGTTAGTGGCACGTTATCGAGCAGTGCTGAACCTATACCTGCTACAAAGTTTGATATATTAGGATCGAACTGAGAATAGACCTGAGTGAGCAGGTCAAGAGTGCCAATTTCTTTCAGCATCCCCACTAGCAATAAAATGCCTAAGAAGAATAACAAGGTGTCGTATTCTACTTGGCGAATATACTCCAAAATCTGCAACTCCTCTTTGTTGCTGCGAGTCGTATGACCCACGAGGAACATTACCGACAAGCCGGTTAAGAAAGTTAACACCGGAGGGATCCCAAACAAGATATTGAGTGCCATGGTCAGCACAATGGTGCTGAAGAAAATCACCGCGATAATTATATCGACTGAACGCACCTCTCTTTTAATCGGCGTGGTGCTCACTTCCCCTTCAGCCTTTAGCGAGAAAAGCACTGCAAGCAGCATGACGCTAACAGCAGCCGGTACAAATAACAGCAGTAGTTCAGACATATGTACATGGCCGCCAAGGAAAATCATCAATGTGGTCACGTCACCAGTAATGAGTGCTACTCCGCCAGAGTTAACAGCGAAGATTATCAGCACAGCCATACGTCGGCGCATCTGTTTATCGAGCTTAAAGGTGGTCAGTAATCCTAAAGATACTAAGGTTGCTGTCACGTTGTCACAGATGGCTGAAAGCACCAGAGAAAACAGTGCGACTTGCAACATTAACATCCGCACAGAGACTCGTTGTGGGAATAGCTTTTGTACCAGTATTTGGATCATACCCTTTGCATTGAGGTAAGCGACAAATGTCATTGTCGACATAAGGAATAACCATAATGTGGCTATTTCAAGCAAGTTTTCGTTTAGCTGCTCTTCGATTAACTTCTCATGGCCAGGATCTCCAGCGGCCATAAAAAGTGCAATCCAAGAGATACATCCGAAAAATAGGGTTGTTTTAGCTTTATTGAGATGGGTAACTTCTTCAAACACAATACTTAACAACGCAAGTACTGCTAGCGATATTAGAAATGCGTACAACATAGGGCGACTCACAGGCGATTTTTATATTGGATACTGAAATCAGTATTATTCTGCTACTAAGAAAGATAGCGTAGCGCTTTGGAAAGTAGAGTTTTGTGCGGAGTCAATTTACTGTTGCAAGCTATCGATTAAGGTTATGGAGAGGATCTTCCCAAAATCTATAAACCAAGATACAGCGTATTAAAATCCATTGACGAAGGCTTTACGCAGTCCAGCTCCAGAACGTATCAATTCAAAAGTGTTATCCGCTTCTAATCTTAATGCGCTTTGAACCTAACTCATGCAATGCCTAAGACATTCACATTTCCAAATTGTTTGGCTAACTATTTAAGCTTTCCTTGATAGAGCGCGGCGATCAGACCACAGTGAAAAACAGAACGCAACCGTTATCTAGTTCAAGGTTTTATTAAAACCGTGATTCAAGCCGTGTGTTTTTTGGTTTTTTGTAGTGTTTCGGACTTATTTTTATGTAATTACTAGTGGTATGTATTGTTGTGGTTTTGGGTTTGCTGTTGATCGCAGTAGGGTAACCTGAGTAAGTCGAATGATTAATTTTCGTTAACTTAATGCTTAAGTAGCTAAAGCTAAATGTGACTTAAAATTGTCACTGTCAAGTTATTGGCTGCTCAGTAAATGAACAGTGTGTTATGCTCAAAATAAATACTGACTACAACATTTAGTGATTGGGGCAAAGCAATGGCGTTTTTTGTTCGAAGTTTTTTACTGTTAGGGGCGATTGTTTGGTTGCTTGTCAGTTTGAAACAACTTGTTGGATTGGGTGTTTTTGAAAATCCAGGTTTAGTTCGAGACAACCTAACCTTATTGGCACAGGCGTTAGTTGCAATGGTTGTGATTAAAACATCGGTCAAGGCTAAGGATTAAACCTTTGAGCTGGCAATAAAAAAGGAACACTGAAGTGTTAATGCCGGTCAGTTAA
>NZ_JBFRMK010000267.1:1844-2060 GCF_041470405.1 Shewanella sp. 10N.286.45.A1 | reverse complement strand
TGTGCTTGACCAGAATAATTATAGTGCCCTGGCTAAAAGCGAACCGTAAGGTTCTAATGCCGATCATTTAGCATGAAAATGATCGGTTGACTGATCTACTCAGTCGTTCAGAATCCGAGTTCTGTTTCAGAATCCGAGTTCTGTTTCAGAATTCGGATTTTTTATGCTCGTCTCACAAGCCCTAGATATCATCAATCAGGTAAAGCCTAACAAAGT
>NZ_JBFRMK010000267.1:0-953 GCF_041470405.1 Shewanella sp. 10N.286.45.A1 | reverse complement strand
AATATGCTTGATATCGTCGACCGTGAAGGCAAGCCTTTTGTCGCTCCAAGTGCTGTCATACAGCGACGTAAAAAGCTGGGTGATGCGGCCATGGAAGCCCTGTTTAATTGCACCCAAGCCCACTGGAACCGTGAAGCGAAGCACCCCACATGGAATGGGCTGACACTATTAGGTGTTGATGGTGTCGTGTGGAGAACTGAAGATACCCCAGCCAACTCAGAAGCCTTCACTAGACAGAAAGGCACTCAATATCCACAAGTCAGAATGGTCTGCCAGATGGAGCTCAGTAGTCACCTCATAACAGCAAGTGCCTTTGACGACTATGCAGTTAATGAAATGACGTTAGCAGAAAAGCTCATAGACTCAACGCCTAATAACAGCCTCACCATGTTTGATAAAGGCTTTTACTCGCTAGGGTTGCTGCATAAGTGGCAGACAACGGGTGAGGAGCGCCACTGGCTCATTCCATTGAAAAAGAACGTCCAATTCGACGTGCTCCGCTCTTTAGGGCGAAATGATAAAATCGTCAAACTAAGCAGTAACCCACGAGCACGTAAACTCTGGCCTGAATTATCTGATGAGCTTGAGGCTCGCCTCGTCACGCGAATGATTAAAGGTAAAGAATACAAGATACTGACCTCCATGACTGACCCATTACGTTTTCCAAAAGAAGACATAGGAGATTTATATGGGCACAGGTGGGAGATAGAGCTCGGTTATCGAGAGCAAAAGCAATATATGTTAGGTAATCGCTTAACATTGAGAAGCCGCTTGCCTGAACTGGTAAAGCAGGAGTTGTGGGGAATTTTACTGACTTATAACCTAGTCCGATATCAAATGGTCAGCATGTGTCATCAATTAAAAGGTGATTACTTGCCTTATCAACTTAGCTTTAATGGCTCGCTATCCCATGTCTTAAGGCTGCTTGTAGGATTGCCATACTCAACTCCAGG
>NZ_JBFRMK010000266.1:0-11438 GCF_041470405.1 Shewanella sp. 10N.286.45.A1 | reverse complement strand
AAATGATCGGCATTACCTCTAATGAGGCCTTTATGAATTTACTTAAGCTGTTTTCGCTATAGCTCTATATCGACTGGTGGCGAAACATAACCCATATAGGCGTTGGTTTTTAAAGGCACAAAGCGCTCTAGTTGAGCCTTCTCCTCAATACCGGTGACTATCACCTCGATATCTAAGCCTTTAGCCACGTTAATCAGCGCGCGACACAATTCACTACTATGCTCACTTTCATCATAATAGGCGAAAGACTGGTCGAGTTTGACGTAACTTGGTCGTAAGTTCTGTAAGTAGCTCATTGAACCAAATTGGCGACCAAAATGATCAATGCCAAAGTGTGCACCGTTATCTCTAATGATTGTACACAGAGCTTCACAGGCTTCAGGGCTGCTATATACAGCTGCTTCTGGGATATCAAAACAGATACGTTCTCTTAAAGCTGATGAACGTAGTAGCTTGTTAAGCCACTGGTGGAACTCTGTATCGTTAATACTCTCGAAAGTCAGGTTAATCGCGATAGGTTCAAAATTACGATCCAACAGTGCTTTGCTGCTGATGGTTTCTATTAAGCACTTATCGAGCAAGCTGCCTAAAGACAATAGCTCAATGTAGGGCATGAATTGACCAGCGAATATTTTCTTGTCACCAATTTCAAGCTGACAATAAAGCTCTCTTTGCAGCACAGAGTCATTGCTATTGAGTAATATTGGTTGCCATTTGAACTTAAATTTTCCTGCGCTAATTGCACTGCTTAAATGTTCGCGCCACTTCTCACGGGTAAACAGTTGCTTTTCACTGGTCTCAAACCAGTGGAAGACTTTGTTTTCTTGCAGTGACTTTTGTAGCGCATTATCAGCCTGGGCTAAAATGTCACTTACCGTCATTTGCCCCTTACGCTCAGCAATACCAAGTGCAAACCCTTCGTTAGGCTTGCAGCCTGCTTTAGAGATCTCTTGGTTAATGGTGCGAATAAGTGTTTGTAGGTATTTACTGGTCTGCTCATGCTCTGAGCTAGTAATCAAGAAGGCAAACTCATAGGCTGCGATACGTGCAATAACAGAAGTGCTAACGCCATCTAAATGTTGCTTCATCTTCTGTGATAAAAGTTTGATGGTCTCGTCTCTAACTTGATAACCGTACTTACTGTGCACCTCTTCCAGCCAGTCCATTTTGGCCATGATCAGTGCACCATTTTTGGGTTCACTTAGCCAGCCACTTAGTCTACCCATCATATATTGGCGATTAGGTAGAGTAGAAACTTGATCGACGAGGTTTTTCTTTCTGAGTTCACCGACCTCTTCATCGAGAGAACTGAAAATCTGTTTAAGTTGAGCTGACATGCTATTGAAAGCTTGTACCACCGATTTTAACTCTCGGGTCTTAGGTACAGCCATATCCGGACCAAACTTTCTATTGGCAATCTCTTTAGCATGTTCTGCGATCTCATGCAGTGGTCTTAAAATCCACGTTAAGCCGACGCGAGCAAGGATTATAGCGATTAAAAACAGCACTGAGAAAACCATAATCGCATTGGTCATTGTGCGCCATAGTTCATGGTAGCCAAATCCAGGGTGGGCAGTTATTTCAAGTCTAGCGAGTTGGATCCAACCTGTTGTAATGGTGCTTTCACGGCGAATGGTTTTAAACAGGTCAAGGTCAATAAACCACTGCGGTACACCTTCGATAGTTAGTGGGTTTTGCCAAACCTGTTGTTTACCATCAACTAACCAAGTTAGTTTTACTTCTTGGTAATAGCCACCTTCAAAGATTACATTGATTAAGGTTTCTGCGCCGACGATGTCGCCAGCCTCTAAATCAGGTACCAGCATTATACCTAGAGAGTTACTGGTATTGTTGAGGTCAGACTCCATCTGCTTAGTTAGAAAGCTTTGGGTCTCGGTAAATTGCACATAACCTAAACTCGCTACTACTAGTAAAAACAGTGCAAACAGAAGTGTGTATATCTGTCGAAACAGTGTCATCTTGTTAACTACTCCAGTTTTAGTTTAGGTTGCTTTAGTCGTTCAACACCTAAACGATGCTTTAGGTCATTCCATTTCGCAAGTTTCGATGAAGAGCCTGCTAGAACGCCTCGTCCTTTTTCTTTATTTAGCCACAATTGTCGACCGTTAAAACTGTATACCGGTATAAGATCTTTACGCTGAGTTGCTGGTTTTATAGATTTATCAAGGTTATCTAAAACGAGAGGAATAGAGGAGGGAGTTTCATAATACGCAAGCACCATATGGTATTGGTTAACACTCGTGGCCTTAACCATGGTAATGCGTAATTTGTCTTCTGAAACGCCAAGCTGCAGCAACGTGAAATACTTTGCGATAGAAAAGTCTTCGCAATCGCCACCACTAACACCAATAAATTCCATTGGTGTTGCCCAATAATTCTTATTTCCCCAAAGTTTTATATCGTCGACAAAATGAAAAAGGTTAAAAAAATTATTAACCATTAATATTTTATCGCTATCTTGTAGCCCCTTAGCTTCATCAATTATTTTAAACCAAGCCCTAATGCGTTTTCCCGCCCGTTCTCCATATTGAGACTCTATGGTTTGGGTTATGTGGGCTTCGTCTAATTGCGGTATTGGGTCTGCATCCAGATAAAGTGAGGACACAGATAAAGCCAATCCAGTCAAAGTGAATTGGCAGACTTTTTTTAATTTTTGTAATTTATAAAGCCTGCCATTCATACGACGTTAGAGAGTCTCCTACTTAACCACTTCATCTACAGTATATATATGCCATTTCATATCAGCGGTGGTGTCATCGCCAGTTAGCTCAGCGATAACTCGACGGTTCACCTTATGTGCTGCTGCGGTATGAGTGGGATCGATTGGGCGATCAAAACTATATCCTACAGCACTTAATCGAGACGATTCAATATCAAAGCGTTCGCTCAGCAAAGCGCTTACTGCATTTGCTCTGTTTTGCGATAACACTTGGTTATGCTCATGGCTACCGGTTTTACTGCAGTGTCCTTCAATCACAGCTTGTGTATTGGGAAATTTCTGCATGAAAGAGGCAATAATTTCAACCTGGGTATAATACACTGGATCGATGTAGTAAGAGTCATTGGCAAACAAAATCTTTAGCTCTTGACGCTCGTTAATCGGTTTGATTTTACCGCAACCGTAGTTATCGATCGTCGCTCCGAGTTCAGTTTCTGTGCAGCGTTCTCTGGCTACAATTACACCATCATGGTCGATGTCATTTAAGTCATGCACCTGCTTCGTTGGTGTATCCATTGATACGGTGTCACGCATTGAGCAGCCACCTAATATAGCGACACTCAATAATATAATTAGGGTTCTCATTGCGGTACTCCTCCTTCGTAATCACGCTCACCTTGCCATACATCTGGACGTGTGACTCTTAATGAGTCGAGCAGCTGTCCAGTGGCATTAAGAACACGATACTGGGACACTATTTCATCGTACTCAGATTCTAAGTAGTCTTTTCGTGCTTCAAATAGCTCATTTTCTGTATCTAGCAGATCCAGCAATGTACGCTGGCCTAAATTGAACTGTTGACTATAAGCAACTTGAGTGTCTTTTGCCGCAATGACATGATCACGAATGTACATCTTTTGCGGGGTAAGCAACTCGTATGCATTCCAAGCTAGATTGACACCTTCAACCACTTGTCTATGAGCTCGCTGATGGATCTCTTTCGCTTCACCTATTTTGTAGGCTGCTTCTTTTTCTCGAGCCAAATCACGACCACCTGCAAACAGGTTATATTTAACCCTGATCATAGCGACTAAATCGTTGTTGTGACCGCCTACATTTTGAAATGTACCAGCGCCATCTTCACCATCAATATCATTATTCCAGTTACCATCTAGCTCTAAGGTAAACTTGGGATAGTAATTTGACTGGGCTGATTCTCGTTCATTCTCGGCAGCAAAAATATCACTTGAAGCTGATTTCAAAATAGGATGATTCTCTTGCGCCATCATGACACTGGTTTGTAAGTCGACTGGTAGCATATCTGCATCGGGTACTGGCACAATCATATCTTCTGGTTGTTGCTCTACAATACTTACAAACTGTGACTTGGCATCGTAGAAATTATTACGCGCAGAGATAACATTGGCGTTAGCGCGGGCTAGACGGCCGCTGATTTGTGATAGATCGGCGGTTGAGCCTAAGCCTGAATCGGTTCTCTGTTTAATTTGATCATAAATATCTTTATGGCTTTCAAGGTTTTTCTCGGCCAATGTCAGTACTTGTTCACTGCGAATATAATTGGTGTAAACCTTAACAACGTCCAGTGCCATATCTTCGGCGGCAGCAAATAGTGCCCACTGCTCTGCACTCGCTTCAAAGCTATATCTATCAACTTCACTGCTGGTATAAAAACCGTCAAAAAGCATCTGCTTGATACTAAAACCTGCTTCACCTCTCTCTAGTTCAATGACGCCGTCAGAATCGACTTCGCCTTGCCCTGCACGACGACGAGTCGATGGGCTATTGGTTTGTTCCCAACCATAGCCACCTGAGATATCTACCGTAGGCATATAACCGGCTACTGCTTGGTTGACTTGCTCTTCGCGCGCTTTAAAGCGGTTAAATGCGATTCGTATTTCAGGATTCGTATCTAATGTGTGCGCTACTGCTTGTTCCAACGTTTGGCTATAAGCCGCTGCTGGTAATATCAGCGCGCCAACGGCGAGTGCAATTGCACTACGTTTTACCTGCCGTATTGTGCTGGTGTCCATGTTAACCCCTCCAGGTCGTTTTTTATTGGGCTTCAACGCTCTCTGAGCGCGGTATCTTTAGCCCGTAATATTGGATTAAGTATGTATTCTAAAACGGATCTCTGCCCAGTAATTACATCAACCGAGGTCAACATCCCTGGTATGATAGGCATTTCCGTGCCATCGTCCTTTGTTAAGCTAGAAAACTCCGTTCTAACTTTTACAATATAGAAACTATTACCCTCTTCATCTTGGGTTGTATCGGCACTAATGTGCTCTACAACGCCATCTAGCCCGCCATAACGAGTAAAGTCATAAGCGGTAACTTTCACAACTGCGGGTAACCCCGGATGCAGAAACGCAATGTCTTTTGGAACAATTTTGGTCTCGATCAGTAGTTTGTCTTCAGATGGGACTATCTCAATGATATCAACACCGGGCTGCACAACGCCGCCAAGAGTATTGATATGCACTGACTTAATGGTGCCATTAACTGGCGAGACAATTTCTGCTTTACTGACCTTATCTTGGGCGCCCACTTGTGCTTCATTCATACGTGATAATTTAGTTTGCATTTCATTTAACTGGGCACGAGTGTCAGCGGCAAAAATCAGTACAGATTCACGACGTTTTAATATCGCTTCATCCATGGTTGATTTTACTTTTGGTCTTAATAATCTTAAAGAAGAGAGCTCACCTTGAATGTCATTGACCAAGCGTTGCAGTTTCAGCAGCTCAACTTCTGGCACAATTCCTTTGTCTGCAAGTGGTCTTGTAAGCTCTAGCTCTCTAGAAACCAGCTGAAAACTGGTGGTCAATGTTCTAATTTTAGAGGCTAGTTCTTGGATCTCTTGATTACGTTGCTGGATCTGCCTAGCTTGGATCTCGAGCTGGTTACTGAGGTTATCAATACGGCCGAGGTACTCTTCGCGCTGTCTTTTGGTTAGCTCTGGCTCATTGGTTTCTAATATCTGAGGAAAGACTAACGCTTGAGGCAATATTTCTACCTGTTCACGCCAATCAGAGCCGATACTTGAAATGGTAATACTATTCAGCTCTGTCTTTAGTCGAATCACATTGGCAAGTAGACTATTAACCTCTTGCTCCTGCTGCGCATAGTCAGATTGAAAACGAGTTGCATCAATACGCGCAAGCGGCTGACCTTTGGTAACTATCAAGCCTTCTTGCACGTACATATCTTGCAATATGCCGCCATCTAAACTCTGTATGACCTGTATTTGCGAAGAGGGAATAACTTTGCCCATCCCGGTAGTTACTTGGTCTAATTCAGCAAAATAGGCCCAAATTAAAAAAGTAACTGCCAGTGATGCCAGTGCCCAAATGGTTAGTCGGTGACTTGCTGGCGCATCGGTCATCATTGCACCATAGACATCATCAACCATCTCTAAATCATGCGAAGTGAGGTGTTTACTCATTTTTTAACTACTCCAGCAAGTAGCCCTTCATTCAGTTTCTTGAGCACGTCAGCTTTTGGCCCATCGGCAACAATGTGGCCACGATCTAATACAATAATGCGATCGACCAAGTTCAATAAGTGCATTTTGTGAGTAATGAGTAGTAGCGTGCGGTCTCGGCTGACATTGTGCATCGCTTGGATAAACTGTTTTTCAGCTCTAGCATCTAAACTGGCTGTGGGCTCATCCATCAGCAATACAGGAGGATCGTTTAAGGTCGCGCGAGCTAAAGCTATGGTTTGTCGTTGGCCACGAGAAAGTTCTCGTCCACCTTCTCCCACTTGTTGGTCGAGCCCTTCAGATTCTAGGTTGGTAAACAAGTTAACGCCTGATAGCTGAACTGCTCTGATCAGTTGATGCTCAGTCACTTGGCGAGTTCCAAAAAGGATGTTGTCGCGAATGCTGCCATGAAACAGGGTAATATCTTGTGGTAGATAGCCAAAGTTACGTCTAAGGTCACTAGGGTGTATTTGAGCTGAATCGAGACCGTCGTAAGTGATGCTGCCTTTACTCGGCTGAAAAAGGCCGACTAAAATTTTAGCTAAGGTACTTTTGCCTGAACCATTACGACCAATGATGGCAACTCGCTCACCGGGCTCAATTTTTAATGACATTGGATGCAGTATTGGGCGCTCAGAGTTCGGATAGCTAAAGCCTAAAGTATGAGCGTTTATCTGTCCGCGCAGGCGCTGACGGCTGACAAGGTGACCTTTGTTTTCAAACTCATCTTCTTGAGTCATTATTTGGTTTAACTGGCGTAGTGCACTGGCAGTTTGGTTACCGCGGGTCATTAGGCCTGCCAATTGTGCCATTGGTGATATGGCACGGCTTGATAAGATCACTGCTGCGATAATTCCACCCATGGATATTTCATTATCAGCAACGCGATAAACACCTAGAATAACTACAAAAATCACTGAAGTTTGCACCACGAAAGTGGCAACATTTGTCACTGAGGTGGAGATTTTTTTCGCTTTCAACTGCCAGTTTGCAGTATGGCCTATCATCTGTTGCCAACTTTTTTGCACTAGCCCTTCAGCGCCGCTCGACTTTATCGATTCCAGTGATGATAAAGACTCGATTAGGTGACCATGTTTGAGGCCTGAGAACTTATTTGTCTCTTCAATAGCAGCTTTTAGTTTTGGCTGCATAATCAGGGTATAGCCAATAATGATGAAGCTGCCGATTAATGGAATAAGTGCTAGATCACCTGCGACTAAATAGATGGTGGTCAAGAAAAATAGTGCAAAAGGAAGATCCACTAAAGTGGTGATGGTTGCTGAGGTGAGAATATCCCTAATACTGTCAAATTCACCGAGTTGTTTTGCCATGCCGCCAACACTTGGGGAGCGTTTTTCTAATGGAATACCAACGGCTTTAGCGAACAGTTTTGATGAGACAATAATATCGACTTTCTTTCCGGCTACATCAATTAAATAGCTGCGTAACTGGCGCATTATCAGATCAAATATATAAGCTATACCTGCGCCAATGGCTAATACCCACAACGAGTCGAATGCCAGATTTGGCACGACTTTGTCGTATACATTCATGATGAATAGCGGTGATACCAGTGCGAATAGGTTAACTAAAACCGAAGCAATTAAAGCATCTCGGTAGATAGGTGCAGAATCTTTAAGTGTCTGCAGTAACCAATGGGATTTATTCTCGTGTAAGTGGACATCAAAGCCCATATCGCCACGATATTCTTGCTTAACAAGAAACAGGTAACCGACATAAATGGCTTCTAGCTCTTCAATCGATAACGTCTCTTCACCACCTGTCTCCGGGAGCTGAATAATCGCTTTATCTTGCTCAATATCGAGCTCTCTAAGCAGGCAAGCCTTTTTATCCTTAAGTAACAATATGCTGGGGAGCAGAATTGGGGTGATCTCATTTAAACCTTTACGAGAAAGCTTAGCGGCGAGTCCTGCTCGAGCTGCTGCTTGTGGCAATAACTCAGGCGTTAACACATGACCTTGCATAGGAAGGCCAGCGGCTAAAGAGTCGCTAGAGCAGGGGCTACCGAAATATTCAGTAAGCAAAACTAAACTGTCTAACAGTGGATCGACTACAACACGTTGAGAAGCCGATATCGTCCACTGATCAGTTTTCTTAGAAGCTGACACCTTGGGGGCTTATCCTTAAGATTTTATTATATATTGTTAGTATCGGTTATGATGGCCTATTTTTCTATAGGCCACCATTTCACAGTCGTGCTTGCTTAAGGTATATGATTAAATCCTTGCATGTTAAGGTCATCATTTAGTCTATCGGGTGCATTAACTGCGACCGCAAAAGGATCTCCGCTTGAAGTGCTTACAATGAGAGGTCCTTCACCGTTGTTACCTAATAAACCTGAAATAATATCGGCTTCATGAGCACCAAACGTAGCAAAGAGGTCAATACCATCGAGAATTATATGTTGATCGAATGTACCATCTTGGTCGGTATCGATATTGATTGAAGTACTGCCATTATCATCGGTAAAGCTAATATATTGAGACAGTTCGTTTACTGAATCACCTTGAAGAATATCACTAAGATCTAGCTTATCTTCCGCAAGGTTAAAATCGGTTATATGATCTGTAGTATCAGTTCCATCGACTGGGCCTGTACTCCAGGCAAAAGTGTCTGCCCCAGCATTGCCCGTCATGATGTCATCGCCAAGTCCTCCAATTAGCGTATCATTTCCACTACCACCTATAAGTTCGTCGTTGCCTTCGCCTCCATACAATGAGTCATTGCCGCTACCGCCTCTGAGCTCATCTTCACCACCTTGGCCGAATAACAGATCATCACCTCTATTACCTGCAATAACATCATCACCATCGTTTTGACTTCTGGATACATCAAATGCTGAGGCATTAGCGGAGATGTATTCGTGCACATCTTGCACTGAAACTTCTCCTAGATTCTCGCCTGTTTGTAGTGCTACAAATTTTTGTAATGCTGCATAGCCTTGGCCATCAATACCGTCGAATTTAACTAAATCACCAAAAATTATGTCATTACCATCGCCGGAATTGACGGTGTCATCTCCTTGGAGCAGTAGTTGTTCTGAGCCTAAAATCACACTTGCTAATTGACTCGCATCGATATTGGTTGCGACATTCCCGTCAGAATCATAAGGAGTTAGTTTATTTAACGCTATCCCCCCTATACCGATGGCCTCGACATCTGACAGTGATTGAAGAAGCTGAAATGCAGAGTTCGCACCTGAAACTGCTTCTGAATAACCCTCTGTTGCAATCGCAATAAAGTAGTCACCATTGGCATTCTGTTCAAGTTTCCCGATAGCTCCCTGACTGTTCCATTTACCACTACTATTTTGTTTCCACTCATAGACCGTACCGCTAGCATCAATAATCTCAAGGCCATTATAAATGAGCGCTTGACCTAATGTGTATTGACCGAGCAGTTCGTCTAAATTCTTGTCAGTAAGATCTTTATAATCAAGCACTTTAATTTCGTCGGTTAAAGTCTCATACATGTAGTAATTAGGCTCACCGTCGGTAATGAAATAAGTCAGGTTTGTTCCATCATTGCTTGCGGCATCTCCGTTACGGAACCATTCAATAGCAGCATCGAACGCTGACTCATAGTTAGTCCAGCCATTGTCATCTATCGCATTCAAAGCATGGGTCAGAGTTGTGAGCGCGTCAGGATCCGCCAGATTTACCGAAAGCGATATATTGGCTTCATAATCGAAATCAACTAAAAGCACATTTACAACGCCAGAATGTACTCCAGTTGCACTCGACGAAAGTGTTTGGAATACCTGTAATAGCTGGGATGTAGCTTCATCAATTGCATTACTCATACTACCGGATGAGTCAAGAATAAACGCGATATTATAGTTTTCTCCTTGAATTATTTGGATGCCTGAAGTATCGCTTACAATAATGTCATGATCATCGCTAGTTTCGATGGTGTTGTCGCCATCCGTGCCATTGTTGTAGTTGTAACCGCGCAGCGAAATATCCAAGTCTATTTGGTTACTGGCTGAACTACCGTTACTCGACTCAGTAGCTATTACATTGATTGTTAATGTAATGTCTAGCTCGCCATCATAATCTTCAGTGACTTGTAGCTTTAGGTTGGCTAAATCATCAACGGGCACAGTCCAAGTTCCAGTTGCAGAATCTAGCGTACCAGCGGTCAAATAGACACCATTTGGAATACCGTCAATGGTTGCAGCAGATAAATACTCACTTCCGTCTGTGTCGGTAAGTGCTGTATTGATACTTAAAGGGATCTCTTTTATTTCGACTTGAGTTAGCGTCCCGTCAGGATTAACAATGAGTACAGCATCTGCAAACACAAGGCGCTCGACATTATAAAGGTGATCACCTGCATCTAGTTCATTTACATTGAGTGAGCTGGCATCAATGTTGAGACTGTCGTTAATAAGTAGGTATGGCACAACGGGATGATCTAAGTGGTTAGTGATTGTGTAGTTAGCAAAGTTACCGGAGTAGATTGCTGTATCGACTCCAGCCCCTCCATATATTGAATCGTTTAGCCCACCACCAATAAATACATCATTACCTGCACCACCATGAAGGTTGTCAGAATGATTGCCACCAACAAGCACATCATCACCGCTGCCACCTTGTAAGCTATTAGTGTCATTTAGAACACCAGCAGATATGTAATTATTCTCACTTGAACCCGCCAAACTGACATTACGGCCACTAAATACAGCGTCAATATTAATGCCAAAAACTTCATCATTAGGAATAACATTATCCGGCGTTTGATTACTTTCTGTTTTGCTGCCCCATTTTATTTGACCAGCAGAAGCCGCTAATTCAGGTACATCTGCTCTTGCGTCAATGTGGATAGTTACTGTGGCTTGTAAACTGTCATCGGAACCATCAGTGACAATATAATTAAAGCTCGCGAGTGCATCCGCTTGATTACCAAGACCTGTAGCAGAATCACCACCATCAGCTTGGTCTGCCGATGGTACAAATTGAATGCTTCCAGCATCGAACATAGCAGAAGTCAGCAGCATACCTACAGTCACAACGTCCCACTGTCCATTGTTGAAGTACTGCAATTGGCCGTTGGCAGGATTAGGTAGAGAGGTAATCCTGATGGAAAGGTTATCTTTATTGTTATCAATATCAGTAATATTTAGGCTAGCCCAGCTAAATACAAGGGCTGAGTCCTCAACGCCTTGAACTGCAGTATTAGTAACATCAGGCGCATCGTTAACGTCGTTGACGGTAATGGTCACGGTGGCAG
>NZ_JBFRMK010000265.1:0-26544 GCF_041470405.1 Shewanella sp. 10N.286.45.A1 | reverse complement strand
AATGCAATTGGTATTAAAGGTGGCTTGCTACTGCGATTTAGGGTTGTAGGACGGTATGAATTGCAGAGGTGCTCTAAAGTTTAATCAAGCTTTAATGTTACAAACAAAAAAGGTATTGCTTCATCTTCGATGAACGGCAATACCTTTTGTTAACTCGTTGTATTTATACCTTTTGGCTACTTACTGCCTTCACTCTCTTCTGTGGTGTCTTCATCGTCCTCTTCTTCGGACTCACCTTTACTGTAGAAGCGTGCCGCGATCAAGCCACCTTCAAATAACACTAGCATTGGAATAGCGAGCATTGTTTGCGAAATAATATCTGGCGGAGTTAATAACATACCGACGATAAATGCGCCAACCACAATATAAGGGCGTTTCTTCTTCAGCTCTTCCGGTGTTGTCACACCAGCCCAGCATAACAGAACCACTGCAACAGGTATTTCAAAGGCTAAACCAAATGCGAAAAACAGTTTCAGAATAAAGCTTAAATAACTGCTGATATCGGTCGCAACTTCAACGCCATCTGGCGCAACACTAGTGAAAAAGCCGAATACAACAGGAAACACAACGTAATAGGCAAACGCAATACCGAGGTAAAATAGTAACGTACTACTTGCAAGAAGCGGTACAACTAAGCGCTTTTCATGCTTATAAAGTCCTGGAGCAACAAACGACCATATCTGAAACAAAACATAGGGTATGGCAATGAAGAATGACAATACCAGAGTTAGTTTGAATGGTGCAAAAAACGGCGCAGCAACATCGGTTGCAATCATACTGCTCGATTCGGGCAGAGCTTGCATCAATGGAATGGCCATATAATGGTAAATATCATTGGCCCAATAGACCAAACAGATAAACACCAAGAGAACACTACCAATTGCTCGAAGCAGCTTATTACGCAGTTCAAGCAAATGGCTTATTAACGGCTGTTGTTGTGACATGGACTACCCGTTAGGTTTGTCTGACTTTGCGTTCTCTGTCGAAGCTGTCTCGGTAGTTGGGGTCTCTTTGGCGGGTGTTTCTTTTGCCGAAGGAGCATCTTCTACTTGATAAGGACGATTAACAGATTCCGCTGCTTGTTTAAGTTGATCGATTGAATCCTGTAACTCAGGCGCAAGGTTTTTAAGGCCTTGATTTTCCGCTTTTTTCAAATCAGTGTGCAATTGCTCGATTTTAAGCTCTTGCTCCAATTCGTCTTTTACTGAGTTCGCCATCTTCTTCATGGCGCGGATCCAGCCTGAGATTGAGCGCACGGCGACTGGAAGTCTTTCAGGGCCAAGTACAACTAGCCCCAAGACTCCAATCAACAGCAACTCCATAAAGCCGATACCGTCGAACATAGTCGATTACGCCTGTTCTTTGTCCTTAGATTCAGCCTTTTTTTCGGCTGTGTCAGTGCTTTCTGCTGTCTTTTCAGCTGCACTGTCTTCTAGAGCCTTCTTCTCTTCTTCAGAAGACATGGCGTTCTTGAAGCCTTTAACTGCTCCACCTAAATCGCCACCTAGTGAGCGTAACTTCTTAGTTCCAAACAATAATACTACAATTAATGCAATAATAAGAAGTTGCCAAATACTAATGCCACCCATGTACGAATCCTCTTAATTTAGATACTGGTTCTATTATGAACCTTTGGTTATTTAGGTCTAGCTAAAATTTGCGATTCTTTGGCCTAGATCGCCATCCGAGCACCCATAAAATGAGGCCAGCGCCGATGCTGCCGTAAGAAGCCCATAGTGTAGCGTCTTGATTTAACAAAATAGTGCCGCAGATCACTAAACTAGCGGATGTGATCAAAAGATAGTTACTTTTATGGGCTTTTTGCTGATGTTTTAGATATCGATCGAGCAATTTGTTATGGGTTTTAGCCAGATTACGGCCCATTTTTAAATTGTCGTAGATAAGTTCTGGTAACTCTGGCAGCTGATCGGCCCAATAAGGGAGCTGCTGCTTAATTTTTCCTGCCATAGCTTTAGGGCCAACTTGCTCTGCCATCCAATCTTCTAAGAAAGGTTTAGCGGTCTGCCATAAATCCAGCTGAGGGTATAACTGACGCCCGAGACCTTCAATGTAGAGTAAGGTTTTTTCAAGTAATACCAACTGTGGTTGCACTACCATGTCGAATCGACGAGCGGTTCTAAATAGCTCTAGTAGTACGTGGCCAAATGAGATCTCATCCAGTGGTTTATTAAACATTGGCTCGCAGACGACTTTAACGGCTTGTTCAAAGGCGCTAACATCAGTATCGGCAGAGACCCAGCCCGATTCGATGTAGAGCTGCGCAATACGGCGGTAATCGCGGTTAAAGAAAGCAAGAAAGTTTTCGGCTAAGTAACGCTTATCTTCATCGGTAAGTGTACCCATAATGCCGCAGTCTAAACCGATGTAGAAAGGATCGTTAGGGTGCTCGCGGCTGACAAAAATATTGCCTGGATGCATATCAGCATGGAAAAAGTTGTCACGAAATACTTGGGTGAAAAACAGTTCGACGCCACGTTCAGCCAGTAGTTTTAAATTGGTGCCTTGGGCTTCTAGCGCTGCTTTATCTGAAACGGGTACACCGTCGATACGCTCCATGACGATGAGACGAGTGAAGCAGAGCTCTTCGTACATATAAGGAATATAGAGTGCATTTGAATCAAGGAAGTTATTGCGCAACTTTATTGCATTGAGTGCTTCTAGCTTAAGGTTTAGCTCGCCTTCAATCGTAGTGCGATAATCTTCAATCACTTCTGCTGGACGTAGGCGGTTATTGGCGCCAAGCAATGTTTCTAAAAAGTCAGCGGCTTGCGACATCAGCTGAATATCTGCATGCACTTTTTGCTCGACATCAGGGCGCAATACTTTAAGTACGACTTTGGCACCATTGGATTTGAGTGTTGCGGTATGCACTTGTGAAATCGATGCTGATGCGAGTGGAGTATCTTCGAAATCATCGAAATAGGTTTCGATAGGCGCATTGAGTGCTTGTTCGATTGACGCGCGAGCAATAGCTGAATCAAAAGGAGGCACTCTGTCTTGCAACATCGCCAGCTCTTCTGCCCACTCATCGCTGAGTAGATCGCGGCGAGTCGACAGCATTTGGCCAAACTTAATGTAAACAGGCCCAAGCTCTTGCATTGCAAGCTTTAAGCGTTCACCACCGACTTTATCTTTGTGTTTATTTCTAAGCCAGAATAAGCTGCCTCTTAACAACTTAAAATACCAAGGCGTTACCTTTGAAGGGATTAAATCATCGAGACCATAGTGAAGCGTGGTGCGGATGACTTGATAAGCGCGCTTGATACTTTTTAGTGTCATTGTTTAGCTTTAACCCTGTTTAGTAGTTGCTCTATCCGTGAGCCTAAAGCGTCGACGTCTAGTGCGATATCCTCGATAGTATCACTTAGGTGAATATATTCGAGCTTATGCGGCGCCAGTCGATACTCTTCGGTGGTTAATTGACCTAAATGAGAGCGAGTCTTTTGAAAGACTTGGCTGAGATCTTGTTTAGCTTGCTTTAAACCTTGGCTGACAAAATGGGTAGGAGCATCACCTATATACTGAGAAAGTGGTTCAGCTAAGTCTAGCTCGACACTTTGCATATAGTGGCTAAACGACTGCAGTAAACTCAGGTCACCTTCAAGGCTAAGCTTGTCTTGCTTTACAAGCTCAGTGAGGTTTGCCCCTTCAGTTAGTTGGTACAGCGTGGTGATATCGGCATTCACCTTGGTGGTTACATCACCTTCATATTGGCTAAATACTTGGATCTGTTTAGCAAAGAGAAGGTAAAGAGGCCAACGTAGTTGAGTCAGTTGAATGCAAAGCACTTTGCCGTGAAGACTACGCAGTGAGCTGTAGTCTTCTGGCGATTGAGCAATTAGCTTGTTTAAGCTAACCTCAATCGCCGCGCAAGTGAGTAGAGACATGTCACGAGACATAGTGAGTCCAATCAGAATTTATAACCTTTATGCAATGCCACAATACCGTCAGTCATGTTGGTATAGTTTACCTGCTCAAAACCTGCGGTTTCCATCATCTGCTTCAAGGTCTCTTGATCCGGATGCATACGAATAGATTCGGCTAAGTATTCGTAACTGTCAGCATCTTGGGTAATAAGAGCGCCCATTTTTGGCATTACTTTAAAGCTATATAGGTCATAAACCTTACGCATAATCTCATGCTTTGGTTTAGAGAACTCAAGGATCAGTAGTTTTCCACCTGGCTTTAATACTCTCAACATTGATGCAATGGCTGCGTCTTTGTCGGTCACATTACGTAAGCCAAAAGCGATAGTGATGATATCAAAGTGGTTGTCTGGGAATGGCAGTGCTTCAGCATTTGCTTGCACGTAGTTCACGTTGCCAACAATACCTTTGTCACGCAGCTTCTCACGGCCGACCTTGAGCATTGAATCATTGATATCCGCTAAGGTTACTTGGCCTTTTTCGCCGACAATGTGCGAAAATTTAGCTGTCAGATCACCTGTGCCACCGGCTAAATCGAGTACCTTCATACCAGGACGTGCACCAGCACTTTCGATGGTGAAGCGTTTCCACATACGGTGGATACCAAAAGACATTACGTCATTCATTATGTCGTATTTAGCGGCAACAGAATGGAATACGCCAGCGACCATGTCGGCCTTTTGCTCAGCTTCAACGGTCTTGTAACCGAAGTGAGTGCTCTTTGGAGTTTCCTCTGACATCTATCTATTCCTATACGTTAACTGTTGAATTATGGCGATTGTATGCCATCAAACTGAATTGCTGAATCTTTCATCTATCACTATGTGATGGATCTATCAATCAGCCACTGGATCTAGCGAAAATAAGCAAAGATGCAGGCAATCGTAAAATTGACTGCGCATTACACCATAATACCAATCAATGTTGAATCGTTATTATTCTAATTGTATTAAGTAATCTGTGTATGACGATCTGCTATTACTGTTCACTACAATGCATTAATACGTCCGTGGATGTAGCTATAGATCAATTCACTGATACTTTGTCCAGTTTCGCGGTAACCAGCCTCAACACCTGCAACATGACAGCTTGGTGCAGCTTCTGCTAAATGTAGGTATGCACAAGGACAGTGCTTAGCGACATAGCTCACGTAGAGCAGGGCATCAAGTAGCGGCACTCCAGCTGCCGTCGAGGCGCTGCTAGGCATATTGGTGATAGCATCTAAATCTAGCTCTATCGCTACGGGTAGTTGACTGCTGTTAAGCTTGTTAGTGATGGATTTTAGCGCAGTATCTAAAGCGAGTTCTCGTCTAACCCAGATCTGTTGAAAAGTATGCCAATCACCACCAAAAGCCTTAAGTTGCTCTAATGTTGCTTCGCTATTTTTAAGTTCGTGGAGCCCTAGCACATGGTAAAGCCCTAAAGCGCCAGATGCTGCAGCGTAACTAAATCCATTACCACTATGACGACCTTCTCTGGGCCTGAAATCTGAATGAGGGTCAAGATTCACGGCTGCAATAGGGCGCTTATGGCTGGATTTTGCTGCCATGAGTAATCCATAGGCATTGTTATGGCCGCCACCAATCACAATAGGCTCTAGTCCTGCTTGCATTACCTGAGATACCACTGCAATCACGCGTTTATCTAAGTGTTCTACATTGTGACGAAGCTGCTCAGCATCAGTGCCATCGGGTAGTTGTAAATCTGTGGTTTCAATTTGCCCGAGTAGTAAACACTCTGCACCATCCAAGAAACGGTTAGACTGCATATTAGTGAACTGCTGCATGGCACTGTCAAAAGCATCGGTCGATCCGCCGCGGCCCAAATTGGCGCGAGGACCGATGTCTTCGCCAATACCAATAATGGCGAAACGGCAATTTGCTGCTTTAGCTTGAGTTAGCTCTGTCGCAAGATCATGACTTGCTGGAATACGCAAACGTTGACCTAGTTTTGTCTCACCCTCTCTTGGGCTGAGTAAGTTGGTTAACTTGGTGCTGGTGAAGGGAGTGACGTACTTCATATTCTTATTCTTATTGTTTAAAGCCTAATGGACGATAGTGTAATACCAATCGTAGCTGTTTGCCAAAATGCATCAGAGTCACGATTTGTAGCTATCAGCTGGACTTGCCGTGGTAAAACAGCCATTAAAAAAGCCAGCGGTTAGGCTGGCTTAACGGGTCGAATTGAAAAGAGCAGGGCTCTTCACAACCCATCGCTAGTCAATATCTAGCGGCTCTGGAGATAAAATAATACCAGTGTTATCGGCATAAACATGGTCACCTGGTAAGAAAGTCACACCGCCAAAGTTGACTGGGATCTCAGGCTCACCAACCGCATTGCCATCGGCGCCGACAGGAATAGATGCCAAAGCTTGTACGCCAATATCTAAATCTTCTAATGCATCAACATCACGTACAGAGCCGTAGATGATAATCCCTTCCCAGTTATTATCGACAGCAACCTGAGCGATTGATGCATCGAGTAAGGCGCGGCGCAGTGAACCACCACCATCAACTAATAGTACTTTGCCTTCGCCATCTTCTTGCAGAGCATCGATGATAAGGCCGTTATCTTCGAAACATTTTATGGTGCTGATAGAACCACCAAAAGAGTTACAACCACCGTAATTACTGAACATCGGTTCGACAACATCAACCACATCGATATAAGTGTCACAAAGTTCTGAGGTGTTGTATTCCATAAGAACGCTCCTGCTGGGTAGGCATAGCTCATAAATCTGAGCAAATAAGTAATTTAAACCAGTATATAAGGGATTCTTGAAAAGAAAAGTGTTATCAATCACGCAATTGTCTATAAAGGCAACGTTTGAAGCTATTGTGGTAATATTTCAACACCTCGATTACTAAAACAGCAAAAACATGACTTGGGTCATTATATAACGTTTTTTTATTACCAATTTGGTTCAATTTTGTTAGCATGCATGCAGATATATTAACTTAACTTAATTTTGAGTCGCTTTAGGGGCACGGATCCCCCAGTTAGCTTAGGGAAGGCAGAGGGCCTAAAAGGTGCCTTATGGAAGCTATTAATACTATTGAAATCATTGGTTACGCTGCATCAGTGATGGTCGCGATTTCACTGATGATGAAAGACATCATCTGGTTGAGATGTTTAAACTTTACTGGTTGTTCACTGTTCGTCATTTACGGTGCATCAATCGAAGCTTGGCCTGTAGCGGGTATGAACGCTTTCGTAGCGTGTATCAATATCTACCACCTACTAAAGATCTACCGCAATCGTAATAATGCTGAACTTGCTGCTGATTAAGCCTGTTTCAAACTAACTAGCCTGATTATCTATCGATGATTGGGCTAGCAGATTGACCTCTCCTCTTGACCCCCCCGGTTTGCTATCAATTGTTATAAGTCATTGCTCTACTCAGAGTGCTTTTGGCGAACTAATTCAAGGCGAATAATTGCCATAATGGTTGTTCCCTTTTGCATTTATTCAACACCGAAGTCGGAAGCCAAAAAACTCCTTAGAGGCGAGTTTTAGCAGCTCTGATGCTGGGTTAATGAGCTTGAACGTAGAACAACTATGCGCTTCACTCATTGCAAACCACATGGCCTAGCATGTTCCTGGTATGCTTAAGGCATTCCCTCCATCCTCGGAGGTCAGATGTGATGAATGTCATTCATGCCGGAGCATTTAATGACCTTGCCTCAAAACCGCTAAACTCTCGCTGAGCGACCAAATCTTTATACCGATTGGCATAATTTCTCTATGTCATAAAACTTTAGGTTCTTTGTCACTTAGACGTCATGCACATTTCATAGCTTGCTATCAAACAATGTTTTGGGAGCTTGCAATGTTCGCCTCAATTTCAAGGTTAGATAAACGCTGCTATCGATTTGTAGTGCGCCATGGTCAAGACAATGGGCTGCAGCCATTAGCATTAACGTTATCCTCCTCGGGTAATGGCCCTGCTTATCTCTATGTTGCGCTGCTATTTTTATTGTTAGACAGCAATGGCGAGTCGCTACTTAACATGTTACTAGCAGCTTATTTGATTGAACTCCCTCTGTACCTAGTCCTTAAAAATATGATCCGCAGGCAGCGTCCTTGCCATGCTTTAGCTGATGGTGTTGCACGTTTTGAACCCGCGGATAGGTTCAGTCTGCCATCAGGGCATACTGCAGCTGCCTTTGTGATGGCGAGTAGTATCTATCTTCTCTATCCACAACTGTTCTACTTTGCCGCCTTGTGGGCCATCGCGATTGGTTTATCACGGGTGATCCTCGGGGTTCACTACCCGCTCGACATTGTGGCTGGTGCAGCACTTGGTGTGTTTTCTGTTTTATTAAGCCAACAACTATTTTAGGAGTTAGCATTGAAAATCCTTTATGGAGTGCAAGGCACGGGCAACGGCCACTTAAGCCGCGCTAGAGTGATGGCCAAAGCGATGCAAAAACAAGGAGTAGATGTTGATTTTTTCTTTTCTGGCCGTTCAGCAGAGCAGTTTTTTGATATGCAATGTTTTGGCCAGTATCAGGTGCAGTCAGGACTGACCTTTGCGACCCAAAATGGTCGAGTCAATGTGGCACAAACCGCTAAAATGAATGCTTGGTTTGGGTTTGTTAAGGATGTCAAAAACCTCGATTTAAGCAGTTATGATTTGGTGCTCAATGACTATGAGCCAGTGTCTGCTTGGGCAGCTAAGAACCAAGGGATACCATCGATAGGGATCAGTCATCAAGCCGCGTTAAATTTCGCGGTACCCAAAGCGGGTGATAGCTGGTTTAACGAAACAATGCTGAACTACTTTGCACCCGTTGATATTGCACTGGGCTGCCATTGGCATCATTTTGGTTTTCCTATTTTGCCGCCGTTTGTTGAGGTAGATAAAATTGATAGAGTTCTGTCATCTCAAGTGCTGGTATATCTGCCTTTTGAATCGCCGCAATCGATTGTTGATTTTCTAACGCCATTTCCAGATTACACATTCTTGGTTTATCACGCTGGTCGAAGTCCGCAAAATTTACCTGCTCATATTAAGTGGAATGGCTTCGATAGAGACGGTTTTAAAGCCGCGATGGCCCGTTGCGGCGGCGTTATTGGTAATGCAGGCTTTGAGCTGGCGAGTGAAGCACTGACGTTAGGTAAAAAATTACTGATAAAGCCTTTGCTTGGCCAGTTTGAACAGCTATCAAATGTTGCGGCGCTTGAGCTGCTTGGCGCCGCAGAGTGTATGAAATCAAGTCTTGAGCCGCATGCACTACGTCGCTGGTTAAAGGCGCCTATGCCAGAAGCTATTAGTTATCCTGAGGTGGGAGATGCATTAGTCAGTTGGATACTTAGCGGTGACTGGCGCGAGCCAGAGGTTTTATGTGAGACACTTTGGTCACAAGTTAACTTGCCACTAAGCTGGCAAAAAAAGAGTGGTTAAGCAGTAACTTTAAAAAAGGATATTGGTAAGTGACTTGAGTATACTGGTTAAGTCTTTCGCCAATTGACTATCCAGACCGATATAATTATGCAGCTAAAACCACTTGAAAAAGGGCGCTTTCACGCTTTATGGCAGCAAAAACATGATGCTATTGAGCAGATTATGCGCGAGTGTATTACCGAAACAAAAACAGTCCCCGCTCAATATAAGTTGATGCAGCAGGGCCAGCAGGTGAACGACCTATACTTGGTGCCTCATGGGCGGATCTCAATGGGCTATACCGCCAGAAACGGTCGCAGCTTTCAACTGGGCACCATGACCTGTGATTCGCAATTGTTTGGTGAGATGGAGTTTTTTACTGATTACTTATGCCAGCTGGATATTGTTGCTGAAGAGCCATTAGAGTTGACGGTTATTAATGGTGAGAAGCTACAGCAAGCGTTGCTTAAAACACCGCAGTTTGCGCTGTTCTTTGCTAGTGCAATTGCAATAGATTATCAAGATACCGTTGATATTTTTACCCGCAGAATGCTGTATCCCATCGCCTATAATATCGCTTACGATCTCTATCATCAGTATTTGAAAGACCAACCTGTTGAAGGGTTTACTAAGTGCTATTTAGAGGCTGAGCGTTTTGCTACTACCGACAGAGTTTATCGCCGAGCGGTTAAAAAGCTGGAAGATCTGCAGTTGATTAAGCGTGATAGAGAGGGCTTGGTGATTTGCGATTTAGAAGGCTTGAAAGCCTTTATAGAGTAAACCTCAAACCAAAGGATTGAGGTTTACTCTGCAAGCTTTAGGCTGTTTGCGCCGTTAGAGCTGCTTTTTGTTTATTCGAGATAAGCAACATTGCGATAATTAAGCCGTAGATAACAGGGATAGCGTACATCACCGTTTGTAGGCCAATGATGCTTTCGAACATTGAGCTAATTGCTGGGCTGAACATCGCACCGGCACTACCACTTATCAAGATGTAAGAGACATTGCGGCTGCTGGCAGTTTTCACAAATGACACACCGTAAGCGATAAAGGCGTTGTAAAGTGCGGCACAGGCAAAACCGTAACCGTAAGTTAGGTAGCCAATCCAAGCCAGATTCTCAGTAGTAACAATCATACCGGTGATAATCAGCGCCAGTGAAATCATCCCCATGATAAAATGCTGGATCTTCACTCTTGATACAATCACTGTTGATACGAGTGCGCCAATAAGTGCTGCAGACCAATACTGGGTGATGATATTACCCGCTTCTTCAAAAGGAATATCAAACTTCTCTTTGACGAACATAGGTGCCCAAGTCAGGAAGGTGTATAGCGCCAACATGCCAAGGAACAAACCTAGGCCACCGCTAATGATCCCAAGGTTCCACTCTGACTCATCTTTGCCGGTATCGCTTGATGTTTGGCTTTCAACCAGTGAGAAGTTAGTCGCAAGCGCTATAGCGGCAGTCGCCAGCGCGACAATACCCACGGCTAAATAGCTGTAGCTCCAAGAAAGCGCATTGCTTAATGCGTACGTCGTGATAAGTGGGAAAACCACACCTGCAACGTTAAAGGTAGCGTCTTGTACAACTAACATGGTGCTTTGGATTTTGTCTTTCCAAACTGATACTACAATTGTGCCAGCGATACATAGACCAACGCCACCGCAAAGGCCGATCACTGTCATGGCGATCATCACCACTGACAATGAGCTGGTGAAATGAAGTGCTGCGGCACTAAGTGCGATGCTGAAATAGCTTATAAGGGTGATGCGCTTTACACCGATTTTTTCAATCAAGAAAAAGGCGGCAATGGTACCTGCGAGTGCACCGCCATTGAGTAGCGAGAAGATTGAAGCTACTTCATTAACGTTAGCTGAAAACTTTTCTGCAATCGGTTCAATTAACATACCAAACTGGGTCGCAAAGCCTGCCATGACGAAGTTGGCTAAAAAACTGAGCAATGTTAAGGATATTTTATTTTTCATCATCTGTTCCTAGATCTAATTTGCTGTATCAAATTTTATGAATATAAAACTAAGCCGCATGACAGCGAGTATCATGCGGCTTAAAATTGTTACTGACAGGCTGTTTCTAATGCCAGCTCAATCATTTGATTAAAAGTTAACTGACGGGCCTCTGCACTGGTCTCTTCGCCAGTTAAGCAGTGGTCAGATACCGTTAGAATTGCTAACGACTCGAACCCTAAGTGGTGGGCTAGGCCATAGAGTCCAGCAACCTCCATATCAACACCCAATACGCCAAAGCGTTCTAGCGCAGGGATCATGTCTTCATCAGGGTCGTAGTACATGTCGCCACTGAATACGTTACCCACTTTGACATTGATCTGTTTTTGCTGGGAGATAGCGTACGCTTTGTGTAGTAGATCAAATGTGGCTGATGTCGCCATTTGGTAACCGCTGCTACGCTTAGCATTGGTTGGCGAGTCTGTGCCAGCTGCTTGCGCTAGAATCACATCGTTAATTTTGACATCTTGCTGTGTAGCGCCAAGGCTACCAACCCGAATGATGCGCTTCACGTTAAAATCAGTGACCAATTCGTGGGCGTATAACACCATTGAAGGGATGCCCATACCGTGTCCCATAACTGAAATACGCTGGCCTTTATAGAAACCAGTATAGCCAAACATGTTACGGATATTAGTGACTTCTACCGCGTCATCTAGAAAGTTTTCGGCAATATATTTAGCGCGAAGCGGGTCGCCAGGCATGATCATTGTCTCGGCAAAATCACCGGCTTTACCATCGATATGTGCAGTCATGAGTAATCCTCTTTTTTGATTACAACCGATACTAATAGCCTGATTGTGATCCGTAGAGGACATAAGTCCGCATAGGCTGATTAATACACTATATCAGCTGTTCGATCACAAAAAAGGCGCCGTTAGGCGCCATTTTTGTGAAGTTAAATTGATTGTCACAGGCTGATACGTGACTTAGCTCATTGGTTAATCCCAAAGCCGCTAAACTCTCGCTGAGCGAGCAAACCTTTATCCTGGCCGGTATTACTTATGATATTTAACCGCCATATCGATAAGCGGTTCACGGCTAGCTTTCTCTGCACGCAGGCGCGCTAGGTATTTTTCCCAAAGATCCACTTGGTGGGTCGCGAGATCATACAACACCTTCCACGAGAACAGTCCGGTATCATGGCCATCATCAAACACAATCTTAACCGCATAGTTACCTACAGGCTCAATAGCTGAGATATTAACGTTCTTTTTGTGGGTAACCAGTACAGGATTACCGTGACCATGAACTTCAGCTGACGGTGAATACACTCTTAGCATTTCGCAGCTAAGTTGATAGGTTTCACCATTATCAAACTGCATCTCTAACTGGCGTGATTTACGCTTCAGCTTTAATGATTCAACATTGGGGCTAGTGTCTTGGGTCATAAGTTTGCCAGTAAGTAATGGGATCTAAAAACAGAATAGCGGCTAAGCACCTAAAAGTCCTTAACCGCTATCACTCATTGAGCTTTTGCTCGCTATAGAATAAAGCGGCTCAAGTCTTCGTCTTGTACCAAGTTATCTAGGTGCGCTTTGACATAATCGGCATCAACAACAGTCACTGAACCTGATTTGTCAGAGGCTTCATAGGAAAGCTCTTCCATCAAACGCTCCATAACAGTGTGTAGGCGACGAGCACCAATATTTTCGGTGCGCTCATTGACCTGCCAAGCAGCTTCTGCAACGGCATCAATACCAGATTCGGTAAACTCAACTTTAACGCCCTCAGTACCCATTAGAGCAACATATTGCTCTGTCAGTGATGCATGAGGTTCTGTCAAAATACGCTTAAAGTCATCTGCTGATAGTGCTTCAAGCTCAACACGAATAGGTAAGCGCCCTTGTAGCTCAGGGATTAAGTCAGATGGCTTAGACATCTGAAATGCCCCTGACGCAATAAACAAGATATGGTCAGTCTTAACCATGCCGTGTTTAGTATTAACTGTACAACCTTCAACGAGAGGCAGTAGGTCGCGCTGAACACCTTCACGAGAAACATCTGGGCCTGAAGACTCTCCGCGCTTACAAATTTTATCAATTTCGTCTAAGAAAACGATGCCGTGCTGTTCAACCAATTCGATCGCTTGCTCTTTTAGATCTTCTTGATTGACGAGCTTGGCAGCTTCCTCTTCGATTAACAGCTTGTGCGCTTCTTTAATCGGCATCTTACGACGCTTACTTGCACCTGGTCCCATATTCTGGAACATGCTTTGTAGCTGATTAGTCATCTCTTCCATGCCTGGAGGCGACATGATTTCAATACCGGCTTGCGGTGCAGAAACGTCAATCTCAATCTCTTTGTCGTCGAGTTGACCTTCACGTAGTTTCTTACGGAATACTTGACGTGTTGCGTTGTCGCTTGGCTTTTCGTTGTCCCAATCTTCCTTTGGCTTAGGCAGTAGTGCGTCGAGAATGCGCTCTTCAGCGGCTTCTTCGGCTCTAAACTTACATTTCGCCATCTGCTCTTCACGAGTCAGCTTAATTGCTGAATCGGTTAGATCGCGAATGATCTGCTCAACTTCTTTACCCACATAGCCGACTTCAGTAAATTTGGTCGCTTCGACTTTAATGAAAGGCGCCTTTGCAAGACGGGCTAAGCGGCGAGCGATTTCAGTTTTACCGACACCGGTTGGGCCAATCATTAGAATGTTTTTTGGGGTCACTTCTTGACGAAGATCAGCAGCAAGCTGCATTCGGCGCCAGCGGTTACGCAGCGCGATAGCGACAGAGCGTTTTGCTTTCTGTTGACCGATAATGTGACTATCAAGTTCATGCACAATCTCGCGGGGTGTCATTTCAGACATATTCTTTCCTCATGCTTAAGCATCAGTCTTAGTATTAAACGATAATTCGCTTAGTACTTTAATTCTTCGATGGTCTTAAATTGGTTGGTGAACACGCAAATGTCACCTGCAATTGTCAGTGATTTTTCAGCGATTTCAATCGCGCTAAGATCGGTGTTCTCAAGCAAAGCTGTTGCTGCTGATTGGGCAAAGTTGCCACCAGAACCGATAGCGATTAGGTCATTTTCAGGCTGAACCACATCACCGTTACCAGTGATGATTAATGATGCTTCACCGTCGGCAACGGCAAGTAGTGCTTCCAATTTACGTAGCACTTTATCTGAACGCCAATCTTTGGCCATTTCGACCGCGGCGCGCATAAGATGACCTTGATGCATTTCGAGTTTGGCTTCGAAACGCTCGAATAGAGTAAATGCATCTGCTGTACCGCCAGCAAAGCCTGCCAATACCTTGTTGTGGTATAGACGACGAACTTTTCTAGCATTGCCTTTCATCACGGTATTACCGAGAGAAACTTGGCCATCACCGGCGATAACAACTTGGTTATTACGGCGTACTGATACGATAGTGGTCACGATAAATCCTCTTCTCTAGCCAGCGACAATGTGTCTGCTGGTTGACGATAATACAGATATGGGGGTGGTTGTATAAATATCAAGGGGCTATTGCTTCAATCAGGCCGAAGCCTCTTTAAAAATCAAAGGGCAGACATTTTCTTCTTTGCGTATACATGTTTCAGCCCTATATATCATTGCTACTGCATAAGTAGTTGTTTGTATGCTACTTTGTTATATGTTAAACCGACTGAGTATTGACCTTATATTCGCTTGTGATTTAATGTGACGCTTGTAAATCTAGCTTCCATTTTTGACTTTTGATTACATAGGATGTGTGCTTTGAAGTTTATCTGTATTTTGTTCTGTACTACTTTGCTATTTGGCTGCCAATCTAACTCAAAGTATATTTATAACGACACTAAGGTATTTTGGGTAAAACCGGACTTTTCAGATCGTAATCACATAAAGGGAAAAAAGGTTCCCATGTACGGAGTCGATATCCCTTCTTTTAAAATCCTGAAGGAGAATGTCTACGCTTTAGATAACTCGTCTGTTTACTACTACGGTATCCCAATAGCTTTTGCTCAACCAAGTAGTTTTAAGCCTTTGAATCGTAGTTACGCAATTGATAGCGAACATGTATTCCTAGACGGTGAGCTGTTAATTGATGCGAAGCCAAATGACTTTACGTT
This sequence comes from Shewanella sp. 10N.286.45.A1, assembly GCF_041470405.1. Taxonomy (NCBI): domain Bacteria; kingdom Pseudomonadati; phylum Pseudomonadota; class Gammaproteobacteria; order Alteromonadales; family Shewanellaceae; genus Shewanella; species Shewanella sp. 10N.286.45.A1. The sequence continues at coordinate 11,127 of NZ_JBFRMK010000265.1, read as the reverse complement.
CTTTAAAAACAATACCAATTATTCAAAAAGTAACGATCTTCTATTCTATAAGAAAAATAGTTTTACTCCTTGTGATGCGACTAAATTTCAACCAATTCCTAAACATTTTAGATGGGCTACGGATCAAAAGTGTGTTTATTTTGAGAATCAAGTATTGGCTGGTGTAGATGTGAACTCTTTTCTTCCTGTCAATTTTCAATATGCAAAAGATAAGTATGGGGTTTTCTATAAGAGTGAAAGGGTTAGCGGGATCGATGTCAGCTCTTTTAAAGTAGTGAGAGGCTATAAGTTCGACGCAAGAGACAGCCTACACTGTTATAGAGCTGCGTCAATTGTTGACTGCCAAACTGGAAAGAGCCAGCAAAAATTAACAGAGACTGAAGTCGATAATAGAGTCTCTAATATTGTGCAGGGGTGGTTACAGGAAAAACGGCAAATACTAGCCCGTGCTCAACGGGATCAAAATACGAATATTGCTAGAATATTAAATGTTATGGGTAAAAATGCCGGGACTGAGGAGTTAGGTGATATTAAACGATTTGAGAGGGCCAAAAAAGATTCTGGATTATCTCTGGTCACCACAGATCTAATGCCTGAAAGAATTAGCTTCCAACTCGACATCCTGAATACCGAGAGTGTCCGTTATAAAGTTTTTAATTCATCGGTTTACGGAGTTATGAGTCTTGAGTTTGATGCGGATGGAAAAATAATAGAGGAGCCAGTTTATACGTCGAGAGGCTATGAGCACCGGAGTTACAGACCAAATAAGTGCAGTTTTCGTGTAGGAATGTGTATTGAGGACTTTGAGGTCATATCACCATCAGTATCTTATAAGAATATACTTGAAGTTAACTCTAGTTATCAAAATGGTGTGTGGCGAAGGGCGATAAAGCAGCCAAATGGCTCTTATGTTCATGAAGTTTTTATTTATAACCGCTTAGGGCTTCCTGTTTATTATTCAAAGAGTCGCGATGAACAGTTAGAGTTTGAGATGATGAGAGAAGACCTAAAGCTTTTAACTCTATAGAGTTAAACTCCATATATTTGAATTTATTGTGTGTATTCGCCGTATGAAATGTACGGCGAAATTTTTTGCTTAAACTAATTAAATTTAAATGCGTTATGGTTTTATAGATACCCTCTACTGCTTCTTTAGTCGAGTGATAAGCGCTGCTCTTTGTTGCTCGAGTTTATCTAAGGTCATTTGGTGGGCACTAAATGACGGCATACCTGTACAGAGGATATATTTTCCCAACGGGTTGTAGATATTGCTAGTTATACCCTCGATAGATAACCCCGTATCGCAGTCAGTTTGTATGGCTGAGTTAGTTAAAATCGCCGCATAACGATTGGCTGTATCTTGGTTCTGCATTAAGGGTGACAGTAAGGTGCTGACTATTTGGCTTGCTGTATCTACGTAGCCATCATCGGCTTGAGCTGAAGCGATAGTTCTTATGAAATAGGACCATTCACCTAATTTAGCCTTGTTTAGCGATAGTACTTCTGCGGTTATCGGCTTATTCCAACTCGCTGGGAGAGTCACAATATTGGGTTCTACTTCGCTTTGGCTGAGTATAACTTCACCAAGCTGCATGTTGACTGAAATTGCAGCTGCACTGACCATTTTATTGATCAGTATGTGGGTATTGCTAGATACCTCTAGCCAAAAAAGCATATCTTGATCGATTGCTTGAGCGGTGGCTTTTGCTGAACTCGAATTTAGATTTTGATAAACATCAAGCAGGTAAAGCTTTTGTGCCAACAACAGTTCTTTAAACGGCATGGGATTTATATCAGCATTGAAAGAAGGGCTGTCATGCCAGTTGCTCATTTGCAGTAACTGTTGATAGCGATTGATTAGCCAACGGTTGTTAGATAAGAGAGTGTTAAGATCAGTGTTTTGCCTGAGATTAGCGCCGCAGGCCGCCGCAAAATCATCTTCAGCTAAACAGTTTTCAAGTGGCAAATTAGGCAGAGCATATTGCTGCGTTTTATCGGCACTTAAAACATCTTTGTTTTGTAGATTATGCAGAGATTCGAGCCCAATTGTTATTGGTGACTTATCTTTGGCGGAGCCAAAACCTAGTGCAAAAATGTAAGCATTGTCATTGTGATTTTTAGTGAGGGTGCTATCTACTTTTACTATTTGAGTAAGGTAACGCTGTGACTGCTCTGACGGCGCCACGTCACGTATATTGATAAGCAATAAGATAAGGTACAACGCAATTGGGGCCAGCACTATTGTTAATAAAGCCCATTTTAGCGTAAGTAAGAAGTGGCGCATGAACTAGCCTTTTAGTCATTGCTTTGTTTAGATAATGCAGTTTACCTTATTTATTGAAGATACAAAAAAGCGCTGCATGGGCAGCGCTTTAAAATAGTGAATAGGTTTCGAGGTTAACTTTCCCAGAACCAGATTTGGCAGCCGTTTGTGCCAGAGTTTTGCAGCACATGACGTTGTCTTTCTGCATCACGTTTCTTGTCATAAGGACCAAGAACGACCTTGTACCAAATACCGCTTGAGCCTTTCACTTTGCGAACTTGCGCTTCTAACCCTTGAAATGCGATCATCGCTTTAAGTTGATTAGCCTGAGACTCTTTTCTAAACGAACCACACTGCATCTGGTATGGACGCTTAGGTTTGTCTGAAACTTCGGGCAGATCCACTTCTACCTTTTTATTCTCTAGCTCTTCAAGGTAGGTCCACTCCTCCTCAGGGGCGGGTGGTAGCGCATTAGGATCCTTTTTTACTGTGGCCTTTTTAGGTTTCTCTACCACAACAGGCATAGTGACTGCTTCGTCTGTATCATTGAGCAGCCATAGCAGATAACCAAAACCTGCTAGACCTAAAAGAGTAATGATAAATACCAATACTGGGAAGCGCTTAGGCGGATTCCCTTTTGACCCACGCTTTTTGGCATTGCCTTTGCGCGTGGGTTTACGATTTGCGTAGTCACGACTGGTCATGGTGTTACGATTACATCCGCTCTAAAGTTTCTAGTCCTAGCAAGTTAAGCCCTTGCTTCAGTGTTTTAGCTGTTAGTTGAGCGAGTAGTAAACGGCTCTTCTTCTGTGCTTCGGTATCAGCTGCTAGTACTGGGCAAGCTTCGTAGAAGCTTGAGAATGCGCCCGCGAGTTCGAACAGGTAAGCACATAATGCATGTGGCTGACCTTTATTCACAACGCGGTTCATCACTTCACCAAACTGAGCCAACTTAGTGCCAAGGTCTTTCTCTTTTTCATGTTCAAGCACGATTTTAGCATCGCTTAAATCAACATCTTGTGCACGTTTAAAGATCCCTGCAACACGAGTGTAAGCATAAAGTAGGTATGGCGCTGTGTTACCTTCAAAGCTGAGCATCTGTTCAAAGCTGAAGATATAATCGCTAGTTCGGTTTTTAGAAAGATCGGCATATTTCACCGACGCAATACCGACTACGCGCGCGATTTCAGCAAGTTCAGCCTCATCCATATCTGGATTCTTGCTACGAACAAGTTCAAGTGCACGAGTATCAGCTTCTTTAAGCAGATCGATAAGTTTTACCACCCCACCAGAGCGAGTCTTAAATGGACGGCCATCTTCGCCATTCATGGTGCCAAAGCCCATGTGCTCGAAGCTCATCTCTTCACGGACAAACTTAGCGGTTTTAGCGAGCTTGAACACTTGCTGGAAATGCAGTGCTTGACGTAGATCGACAAAATACAGCGCTCTATCTGCTTTTAATACGTTTGAACGGTAACGCATCGCTGCCATGTCACTGGTTGCGTATAGGTAGCCGCCATCTGCTTTTTGGATAATAACCGGCAGTGGCTCACCTTCTTTGTTTTTGAATTCGTCTTGGAAGACAACTTTAGCGCCATTACTTTCAGACAATAAGCCTTGGCTATCTAAATCAGCAACTACTTGCTCTAAGTCATCATTGTACGAGCTTTCGCCACGCACATCTTGGCGAGTTAGACTTACGCCTAAACGCTCATAGATCTCATGGCAATGGCTGAGGGAGATATCGTTAAACTCACGCCATAGCTTGTTGCAGTATTCATCGCCAGATTGCAATGCAACTACCAGCTTACGGGCGCGGTTGGCAAAATCTTCTGATTCGTCGAAACGCACTTTAGCGGCGCGGTAGAAGTTTTCTAAATCTGAAAGCTCCATTTGTGCTTGTTCGCCATTGGCGGCACGTAACTCTTCCATGTAAGCCAGTAGCATACCAAACTGAGTGCCCCAGTCTCCTACATGGTTTTGGCGGATCACCTTGTGGCCCATAAACTCAAGCGAGCGGACTACGCTGTCACCGATAATGGTCGAACGTAAATGACCAACATGCATCTCTTTGGCTAGGTTTGGCGACGAGTAGTCAACAACCACAGTTTGCGATGCAGGCAAGCTCACGCCTAAATGATCACTATTGAGCGCATCCATTAATTGATTGGCGAGCGCGTTGTCATCAATAAAGAAGTTGATAAAACCTGGGCCTGCAATTTCGACCTTTTCTACATGGCTAGATTGCGGCAAGTTATCGATGATCAACTGGGCGATTTCGCGCGGTTTTTTGCGTGCGGCTTTGGTCAGCATCATCGCCAAGTTAGTCGCAAAATCACCGTGACTCTTATCTTTGGTTCGGTCGACTTGAATGCGGGCTTCAAAATCAGCAGGAACAACACCTTGTTGTTTAAGGGCATTTAACGATTCAGCGAGTAAAGATTGAGTATGTGATTTCATTGGCGTTTAATCGGCACTTACAAGTAGTGAAAAATAATAGGAGTAACCGACTATTTTAGCCGCTTGTGGCACCTAATTACTATCCTCTAGCGAACTTTTTCTGCTTTAGTTTAAATAAACTCGATTTAAAGTAGATCTTGTGGATCACGATCGAGACTCCAGCGACACTTTTTAGCCAACGGCAGTTGCTCAATTTGCGGCAATGCTTGTTCAAAGGCTTGTTGCAACTGATTGCGATTTTTAGTCTGAAATAATAGTTGGCGACGATACTTGCCCGCTTTTCTGTCAAGTGGCGCAGGCATTGGCCCAATCACTTCACACTCTTCGTTTTGTGGTAGTAGCGCACCTATCTGACTGAGCAGCGCATCGGCGTCCGATGCTTGATGAGCTTCGGCGCGGATAAGGATCATGTGCCAAGCTGGAGGCAGCAGTGCTTGCTTGCGTTCATTAAGCTGATTACGTGAAAACTCACCGTAGCCTTTGTGCATCAACTCGCGCAGCATAGCGTTATCGCTTTGGTGGGTTTGCAGTAACACTGTGCCCGGTTTGTTTGCACGGCCGGCACGGCCTGATACTTGAGTATAGAGCTGACCAAAACGCTCAGGCGCTCTAAAGTCGGCACTAAAAAGTGCACCATCGACATCAAGTAAACCGACTAAGGTGACATCGGGAAAGTGATGACCTTTGGCAAGCATTTGGGTGCCGACCAAAATTTTATACTCCCCTTTATGGATTGCATTGAGGTGACCCTCTAGTGAGCCTTTATTACGGGTGGTGTCGCGATCAATGCGAACAACAGGATGGTTAGGAAACTCTTTTTCTAAAAAGCTCGCCAGTTGCTCGGTGCCTACGCCTTGCCCTGCCAGCATGGTGCTACCACATTGATGACACTGTTTGGGGATAGCGTATTGATTGCTACAGTGGTGACAACGGATCTCTCCTAGTGCTTGATGCACCGTAAAGAAGGCGTCACAACGGTCGCACTCATGTAGATGGCCGCATTCATGGCAAATTAGCGCCGGCGCAAAACCACGACGATTAAGAAATAGAATGACTTGATTGCCGGCATCGAGGTGAATGCGCATCTCATTAAGTAGTGCGTGGGACATGCCTGAACGCAGTGGCTGATTGCGAATATCGACAATCCCTTGGCGCACTTTTTCGGCGTTACCTGCGCGCTTACCCAGCTGCAGATGCTGATAACGGCCGCTAAGGGCATTCTGTAAGGTCTCAAGCGATGGTGTAGCAGTGCCTAACAACACAGGAATATCTTCTAAATGAGCGCGCATAACGGCCAGATCGCGTGCGTGATAACCCACCCCCTCTTGCTGTTTAAAGCTTGAGTCATGCTCTTCATCTAAAATGATCACCCCAGGATGCGCCATTGGCGTGAATAGTGCTGAGCGCGTACCAATGATGATGGCAGCTTCCCCCGTTTTTGCATAACGCCAAGCATCTAGCCTTTGGTTATCGGTCAAACCAGAATGGATGACGGCCACTTTGACATTAAAGCGGCGTCTAAAGCGGTTAATTGTTTGTGGGGTTAAACCAATTTCGGGTACTAGCACGAGTGCTTGCTTTCCCTGCTTGAGGATGGTTTCAAGTAGCGCCAAATACACTTCTGTTTTGCCTGAGCCTGTTACCCCTTCAAGCAGGGTGCAGTGATAATGTGATTGCTGAGTCAGTGTTGCAACGGCGATAGCTTGCTCGGGGTTAAGTCTGTGGGGCTCCTCGGTCATCTCAAGCTCAGTCTGCCAGCTTAAATCGACAGTGCCGATGCGTGACTTTTTAGCAATCCAGCCTTTATCTTCAAGTGCTTTAAGCGCCGCTTTACTCAGTGCTAATGTTGTTATCTCATGATGCTCAAGTTCGCGCTCAGTAAGTGCATTAAACAGTTTTCGCTGGGCGGGAGCACGGTTGAGCTGGTTTACATCAGCTTCGCGCCCGGCATCAGTTAAACTCCAATAGTTTACGGTTGCGGCTTTGGCTTCTGCGCCTTTTCTTAGGGCGACAGGTATGGCCTGAGAGAGCATTTGACCTAGGCTACAGAAGTAATATCTTGCAGCCCAAGCCGTTAGTTTATAGAGTGAATCAGGTAACAGTGGTGCATCATCTAAAATGCTAATCACTGGCTTTATTTGTTTTGGTGTTAAGTTGCAGCTATCTGTTACAGCAGTAATGAGACCGATCAGCTGCTGACGACCAAATGGCACTTGGACTCGCATGCCTTTTTGAGGCGCGATATCGATATGTTCTGGAACTTGATAGCTAAAGGTTTGCCGCATTGGAACGGGGAGTGCGACCTCAACAAACAAAGGCATAAAACTCTATTTCGATAGGAGATAAGCCGTTAGTGTACCGAGGCGAGTCAGCCAGAGCTAGTCAGATTTAACTAATATGTGGATTCAATGTTAGGGGCGGTAGATCTTTCATGGTTACTTTTACGGCAGTTTAAATAGCCAAGAAGCGCGGCCCTTCGGGTTTGTTTCAATGCTTTTATCGCAGCGTGACGAGCTTTCACTTAGCTAGCTGAGTGTCATCGCTCAAGCCTTGCCCTAAAACCATTGAACTGGTACAAAAACTAAGCTCGAAAGAACAATAGCCCTTCGGAAAGGAAACGATGAATAAAATAATAACATTAACATTGGTAACATTAGCGCTATTTAGTACAGCGGTTATCGCAGAAGTTTCTCATGTCAGCATCAATCAACGGCTCTTTGAGCTGGGCGGCTACCCTAAGTTAAAGGTCAATATTGTTTCTAGCCATAAAAACCCTAATAAGGTGCAGTTCTTTTTGCGCCAATCAGTTGGTGAAGAACGTTTGGTAGCAAAATCTCTAAATAGTTTTTCATTATTAGTTAGCGGTGTTGAGGATGTGGTTGATAGCGAAGCGGTATTGGTGGTTAAAGAGCATCGCATTAACCGCTGGCGAGAAGTGAGCGTGCTCAGCATATTTAACGGTGAGAGTGTGGATAGCCAAACGGTTGATAAGGTGACGAGTAAACCGATCCCCGCTAAAACTCAGCAGCCAGTTAAGAGTAGTAAAGAGATTGTCAGTACTCGAACAGCAAGCACCGCGACTGTTAAAGTGAAAATAAAAGATAACTGCAATATCGACTTTAATGGCAGCGAAACACTGTGGCGCATTGGTTTACGTCAGTCTAAAGTCTGGAGCATCAGCACGTACGGCGCGATGCTAGCAATTTTTGATGCCAACCCGAGAGCATTTAGAAAAAGTAGCATTAACGGCTTAAGAGCGGATGCAAAATTACAATGCCCGTCTCAGGCTATATTGGATCAATATAGTGATGCGGTTGCGGCTGAAGAGCTTTACGACTCGATGGATCAACCTTTATAGAGCAAGTGTTTTTCGTAAGTTGCTTTTTGTAAGTTATAAGATAATAGTGCGGATGTAAGCGGCCTGGATTTTTATTTGCAGGCCGCTTGAATCTAGGGGGGAGTTACTGTATCATCCTGCGCCCTAAACTATCTATTAACTGCATGTGGTGTCCGACTTCGGGTTGGAAGAGCGACATGGCCTTAAACTTGAGGTAATTCCAATGAAAGCAGGCATTCATCCTGATTATGCAGAAATCACTGCAACTTGTACTTGTGGTAACGTTATCAAAATTAACTCTACTGTAGGTAAAGACTTACATTTAGACGTTTGTGGTGCATGTCACCCATTCTACACTGGTACCCAGAAAGTTATGGATACTGGCGGACGTATCGATAAGTTCAACAAGCGCTTTGGTGCACTTGGTAAGAAGTAATTTTACTTCTACACTGAATTTTAAAAAGGCGCCTTTCGGCGCCTTTTTGCTATTCTGAATTTGAGATTGAGATATTAGGCTTGGCTTTATCGAAATGCATTGAGTCATAGTTGGTTGAGATGGAATTCAAAATGCAGAGGTAAGTAGGCCATTTCTATTTAGCCCTGTCTCGTCATGGAGTGCGCATTAAGATGCTTATCGAATTGAAAGGTTTAGGGCTTTAGAATTGATTAACGACTTAAATGCAATAGGTATGAGGTACCAATGAGATTACTGCAACTATTCACTTGTTTGATATTGGTGTTTACTGCTCCATTGCTGCAGGCGAGTCAATGTATGCCTATGAGTTTTGATGAGTCTGTAGTGCTCGATTATGTTAATGATGGCGATACGCTTACCCTGCAAGATGGCCGCAGTGTGCGATTGATAGGAGTCGATGCGCCTGAATTAGATTTCAAGTCTAGCGCTTTATCACAACCATATGCTGTTGAAGCTAAATCGTTTCTACAAAGTCATCTCAAGCCTGGACAAACACTAAAATTAGCATTTGGCCAGCGTAAACTGGATCCATATGGTCGCACACTAGCCTATGTATATACCGAGCAAGGCGAGCATCTGCAGGAGTTACTGCTTGCTAATGGTTTTGCCAAGTCAAAAGTGTTTCAAAATGATATGTTTTGGCAATGTTTAGCTGATATTGAAACTGTTGCACGACGTAATAATATCGGCCTATGGCAACATCAAGACTATAAAGTCCGCACGGTGGAAACTCTTTCAAGAGAGGATAGCAACCGTTGGTTAGAGATCCGAGGAGTTGTAACTGGTTATGAAAGAAAAGGTCAGCTTTTTGAGCTTATAATCGATGAAAAGTTAGTTTTGATGATAGCTAAGCAAGATATCGGTAAGTTTTGCAACATTTTGAACCTGAAACTGCTACAAAGCCCCGTTTTAGTGCGAGGTAAGGTGTATTTTTATTACAGTAAGTGGCGGCTAAATGGCAGCCATCCATCACAGATAACCGTTGAAAAAGACAGTTTGAAATAATATATAGCGATAAAGTTAAAATTTTGGCAGATCTTATTTGAAATGCTTCTATATTCGAGTATCTTAGCGGCTATCAGTATACGATTTTATTTAGGTTTACATTTTAAAGGCCTTAACCTAAATAAACGTTTTGCTGTCGACCTTTCGCATTGGATTATATTAGTCGCACTCAGGATTAGAAAAATGGCAGATCTTCGTCAACAAGCCCTCGATTATCATGAATTACCCGTACCAGGTAAAACAGCAGTTTGCCTTACAAAACCCGCTGAAACGAGCATGGACCTAGCACTGGCGTACAGCCCTGGTGTTGCTGAGCCTGTTCGTGAAATTGCAGCAAACCCTGAAAATGCATATCGTTATACAGGCAAAGGTAATACCGTTGCCGTGATCTCTAACGGTACTGCTATTCTTGGTCTTGGTAATCTAGGTCCGTTGGCGTCTAAGCCTGTGATGGAAGGTAAAGCGTTATTGTTTAAACATTTTGCCGATATTGACGCAACTGATATTGAAGTTAAACATAGAACTTCAGAAGAGTTTATTAATACTGTTGAGGCTATTGCTGACACATTCGGCGGTATTAATCTTGAAGACATTAAAGCACCTGAGTGTTTTGAAATAGAAAAAGCCTTGATTGAGCGTTGTAACGTTCCGGTCTTTCATGACGACCAGCACGGCACTGCAATTGTCACTGCCGCTGGTATGATCAATGCTTTAGAGATCCAAGGTAAGTCGATTGAAGAAGCGGTATTTGTTTGTATGGGAGCTGGCGCTGCTGCTATCGCCTGTATGACGATGCTCGTTAAGTGTGGTGCGCAACGCGAAAATATCTACATGCTAGATAGAAAAGGCGTTATCCACACTCGTCGTGAAGACATTAACGAGTATAAAGCACTGTTCGCTAATAACACCGATAAGCGCACGTTGCAGGATGTTATTAAAGGCGCTGATGCTTTCTTAGGTTTATCTGGTCCCGACGTACTCGGTGCTGAAGATGTTGCTTTGATGGCTGAAAAACCTGTGATTTTCGCTTGTTCAAATCCAGATCCAGAAATTAGACCTGAAATTGCGCATGAAACACGTAAAGACTTAATCATGGGGACTGGTCGTAGCGACTACCCTAACCAAGTTAACAACGTATTGTGCTTTCCATTCATTTTCCGTGGTGCATTAGATGTGCGTGCTTCGCAGATTAATGATGAGATGAAGATTGCGGCAGTGCATGCGATTGCAAACTTAGCCAAAGAGGCGGTACCAGCTTCTGTATTAGCCGCATACCCTGACGTGAGCTCATTAGAGTTTGGTGCGGACTACGTTATTCCTAAGCCAATGGATCCGCGTTTATTGCCAAACGTGGCTAAAGCGGTAGCGCTTGCAGCTATTGAGTCAGGTGTAGCAAACATTACGACACTGCCTGTGGGTTATATGGAGTCGTAATTACTCATTTAAATGAGGTGAACAAAGGGGCTTCGGTCCCTTTTTTGTTTTCTAGCGTTTTGTTTTGCCTTTTACTGGCCGCTGTTTAATAATCGCTAATAGCTGGCAATTCAGTTTTATTGTTAATATTAAAATAATGCCAATTGCATTAAA
>NZ_JBFRMK010000264.1:0-10172 GCF_041470405.1 Shewanella sp. 10N.286.45.A1 | reverse complement strand
GAAAGACTGAGGTGCTCACGTAGTGCGGCTGAGGTAAAAAATTGGTAAAACACTATATGCTTCGCTATGGGGTTTGGAGATACGACTAAATAATCAAACTGTTAATGCAATTGGTATAAGCTATTGATAATAGGAGTAAGTATGGCATTCAACGACAAGTTTAGATTGAGTTGTCACGCGGTGATACTGCGAGAGGGCGTGGATGAGATGGAGGTTCTACTGTTGAAAGCAACCTATGGTGCTTTCGCATGGGGGCTGCCAGGTGGTGCGTTAGAGCCTGGGGAGACTATCCATCAAGCGCTTATTAGGGAATGCCAAGAAGAGCTTGGTTTGAGCATCAATGTTCAATATCTGTCTGGCGTTTATTACCATAGCGCTTATGACTCTCAAGCATTTATTTTTCGCTGTGAAATTGATAAGTCAGCGGTAATCACCTTGAGCGATGAGCACTCAGAGTACCGGTTCGTAGCAATCTCTGCACTTTCTGCGGTGCAGAAAGTGAGAGTATGTGATTGCCTTGAATATAGCGGCGCTGCGGTTAGCCGTAAGTTTTAACAGGTTTATCTTCTGCTACAGCCTTATCTTCAATAGACGCTGTTACTTGCCCTTGAGTGCTTTTCATATAGTGTTCACCTATCTTTAATAGGTCATCAAGTGCCACTGGTTTACTGATCAAAAAGCCTTGGGCATAGTCACACATCATAAAGCTTAATTCGTCGAACTGCTCTTGGGTTTCAACACCTTCTGCAATCACTCTAATTCCTAGCGCATGTGCCATCTCGATAGTAGCGATAATCAACTCTTTGCTGGTGTCGTCGTTGTTCATATCTTTAATGAAACTACGGTCAATTTTAAGGATCTGGAAAGGATAAGTACGCAGATAGCTTAGCGATGAATAGCCAGTACCAAAATCATCCATCGAGATACAGAAGCCAGCTTCACTCAACGCCATTAAAGCATCAAGCGTATATGCATGGCCACTGAGTAATACTCCCTCAGTGATTTCAAGCTCCAGATCTTTAGGTTGCATCCCTAACTGATTAACACTGTCACTGATTAGTTGCACTAGATTAGGATTTCTAAACTGTCTCGGTGACAGGTTGATCGCTATCCTAAAGTCGTCATGGAAAGTCTGCTGCCAAGTATGAGCGGTTTCTAGTGCACGGTGCAGGATAAACTCCCCCATAGGTTCAATCACACCCGTTTGCTCGGCAATCGGAATAAACTCAGCGGGAGAGACATTACCGAGTACTGGGTTGTTCCATCTCAGTAAAGCTTCGGCTCCCATTATGCTACCGTCTCGAATATCGAGCTGAATTTGATAGTTAACTTGCAGTTCGCCTCGTTCAAGCGCGCCGTAGATCTGCTCTTCAATTGCTAAGCGACGAGAAACCTCTTTGTTCATTGCGTGGGTGAAGTAGGAGTAGGTATTACGACCAATACTCTTAGTGTGGTACATGGCGGAGTCGGCATTTCGCAGTAATTCTGACGGCGTTTTGCCGTCGTTAGGGTAAATAGCGATACCAATACTGGCGGTTAAAATGAGTTGGCGATTATCAATGTAGAAGGGCTTTCTAAAACCACCAATAAGGTTTTCAGCTAAAGGCTGCGCATCATTGGCACTGGAGAGACCGTCGAGAAGAATGATAAATTCATCGCCACCTAAGCGACCAACGGTATCCTCCTTACGAGTGGCTTTCATAAGACGATCGGCGGCAGTGATCAGTAATTGATCGCCAGCTTCATGCCCTAATGAATCGTTAATTTTCTTAAAGTCATCTAAGTCTAGAAATATTACAGCCAGCATTTTGCCACTGCGTTCAGAGCCTTCGACCAACTGCTCTAGACGCCTTAGAGCGAGAAAGCGGTTAGGGAGATCCGTTAGCGCGTCATAATGTGCTTGGTGACGGATTAATGCTTCAGCTTCTAGGCGTTCACTATTATCGTGAAAGGAGATCACTGCACCGGTTTTACTGTCATCTAAAGTCATTGGATGTGACCAATACTCTACCGGGAAGCTACTGCCATCAGCACGCCAAAAGTGATCTTCTTTCAGGTGGATATCTCGTTTATGTTGTTCGGCGATAGAACTCACGATGGCTTTATTGTCATCGGGGTTTTGATGGATGAGACTGCTCATGTTGCAGGCGATGAGCTGTTCTTCGCTGCGATAGCCTAACAGTTTTACACACTGTGGATTAGCAAAAATACAGCGACCATTTTCGTCGACGCCATAAATTGCGGCAGCAGCAGAGTCCAAAATAGCAGTTAGAAGATGGTTTTTGCCAAGGATAGTTTGTTGATTATGATGCTCTTTGGCTGAAATATCTTGCAGGCGACTAAACATATGGTTGAGTTCAACCTCTAGATCGCTCAATTCACCATAATCACCGATTCTATTGCGTGTATTGAGATCACCATTTGACCAACGCCTTACACAATTTGTTAGGTGGCGAACACGTGGTGTCATTGACAAAAGTTGGAATAAGCTGACACTCAACACTGCGACATTAGCTAAACAAAACAGGCTGATGGTAAACATTAGCGTCATGTTTAAAGGGGGCTTGGCAACATAAAGGTATATTGCTAAACAAAGGGATAAGACACTTATGAATGAAAGAGTTAGCTGCCATGGCTTTAGTGTGTGTCGTTTCATTGTTAGCATACGAATTTCCTAACCTTGAGTTGTAAAAACAGCACCGCTTCTGCTGATAATTCAGAAGAGATATTGCAGCTTTATTGCTGTCTCTCTTAAAAATAGTTTTGCTTTGAGGGTATCAATGAAATTGTCAAATCGCCCTGGAGTTCTACTGTAAGATGACTTTTTGGCAGGCAATATTTGTGAAATGCATAAACTCATGTCTCGCACGGAATAACACCTATATAGGTGTTTAAATATGAGAGTGTGGGAGTCGTGGTTGATATTTGCTGTAGAGGTCATTTTTATCCTTCAAAATATAAGAAATCAGTCCGTGATCGCTTGCCTTGCCTGAATAAGTATAGGATCTAATTTGTTAAACAGGAAACATGCAATTTAGCGATAAAATATCTATCTGAATGATAAGTATTTTTCACTGGTTAATTTGCACCTTTTCGATAGAATCCACTAAATTGATCTGAGCATAATCGCCAATAAATGAGTATGAGTTGAATATGAGTATTGAAAGAATTGAAACCAGTAGTCGAATGAGTCGCATCGTTAAGCATAACGGTACTATCTATCTGTGCGGCCAAGTTTGTAAGGATGCCGAGCAAGGGATTACTGAACAGACAAGCTCTATGCTGGAAAAAGTCGATGCCCTGCTTGCGCAATCGGGTAGTGATAAAGAGCACATCTTATCGGCAACCATTTACGTAAAAGATATGCAGTACTTTGCCGAAATGAATGCCGTTTGGGATGCATGGGTGCCTGAAGGTCATGCACCAGCACGAGCCTGTGTCGCGGCAAAAATGGCTCGCGAAGCACTGTTAGTAGAAATATCAGTAGTTGCTGCTGAGAAGTAACCTGCAAGTGCCGAGATGGCACAGCGATACCTGCCATCTCAGCGATCCTCTAGGTTTTCTATCGTTAAGATGATAGCGGTTGTTATTCCCTTTCTAGCCATAGCGACAACGAAGAGAACTTGTAAAAATTCTTCCTCGGTGACAACTCCGCTTATATAAAGAATTGCCTCTGAAACCTGCACATTCACGTGGCTTGGGTATATACTGCCTGCTTGATTTTCTTGGAGGCAATAATGGACGTATCTTCTTTACTCGACGGCCTAAATGACAAGCAACGTGAAGCCGTAGGCGCGCCGCAATCTAGCATGTTAGTGTTGGCTGGAGCGGGTAGTGGTAAAACTCGAGTGCTAACACACAGAATCGCTTGGCTAATGCAGGTCGAACAGCAAAGTCCTTACGCTATTTTAGCGGTAACTTTTACCAATAAAGCAGCTAAAGAGATGCGCGAGCGCGTCGAGAAAGTGGCTGGCGGTAATATGAGCCGTATGTGGATTGGTACATTCCACGGTTTAGCTCACCGATTACTGCGCACTCATTATAAAGATGCCAACCTGCCACAAAGCTTCCAAATCTTAGATTCGGACGATCAGCTACGATTGATTAAACGCATTCTTAAGAGTCTTAATCTGGATGAAAAACAGTATCCGCCAAGGCATGCTCAAGGCTATATCAATGGTAAGAAAGATCTCGGCCTACGACCTGCGCATATTGACGCTGGTGGTTTTCCAATTGAGCAAAACCTGCTAAAAATTTATCAAGTTTACCAAGACTCTTGCGATCGAGCGGGTCTGGTCGACTTTGCCGAAATCTTACTGCGCGCTCACGAACTGTGGCTCAACAAGCCGCATATCTTAGATCACTATCAAGACAGATTTAAGCATATCTTGGTGGATGAGTTTCAAGATACCAACGCCATTCAATATGCTTGGATCCGTGTACTTGCGGGAGCGACAGCTAACGTAATGATAGTGGGTGATGATGACCAATCTATTTACGGATGGCGTGGCGCCCAGGTTGAAAACCTACACAAGTTCTTAGGGGATTTCCCTGCTGCTCAAACAATTCGCTTAGAGCAGAACTACCGCTCAACCGCCAATATTCTAAATGCTTCTAACGAGCTTATCGCTAACAACCCAGATCGCATGGGTAAAAAGCTTTGGACCGATGATAAAGACGGCGAGCCTATTGGGCTTTATTGTGCGTTTAATGAAATGGATGAAGCCCGCTTTATTGTGGGGCGAATTAACGATTGGCAAGATGAAGGTGGCAAGTTAGCAGACTGCGCCATTTTATACCGCTCAAACGCCCAGTCACGTGTGTTAGAAGAAGCCCTACTGCACAAAGGGATCGCTTACCGTATCTATGGCGGTCTACGATTCTTCGAGCGCCAAGAGATTAAAGACGCCATGGGTTACCTAAGGCTCATCAGTAATAAAAATGATGACGCCGCTTTTGAGCGTGTGGTGAATACACCTGCGCGTGGTATTGGCGGTAGAACCTTAGAGATAATGCGCACCACAGCGCGTCAGCAAGAGCTCACCCTGTGGGATGCCTGTGTACGTTTACTCGAAGAGAAAGTTCTTAGCGGCCGTGCGGCTAATGCCGTACGTGGTTTTATGGACTTAATTGTCGGGCTAAGAGTCGATACCGAAGAGCAGTCGCTGCACAGGCGTACCGATCATGTGATCCAAGCATCTGGCCTTAAGTTGATGTATGAAACTGAAAAGGGCGAAAAGGCCAGAGCCCGCGTGGAAAACTTAGAAGAACTGGTTACTGCCGCCCGCAGCTTTGTTGTGCCTGAAGAGCTTGAAGATATGGGCGAGCTTGATGCTTTCTTATCTCACGCAGCACTAGAGGCTGGCGAAGGCCAAGCCGACGAGTTTACCGATGCGGTGCAACTAATGACGCTGCACTCAGCCAAAGGTCTTGAATTCCCCACAGTCTTTATGGCGGGGGTTGAAGAGGGATTGTTCCCAAGCCAGATGGCAATTGATGAAGGGGACCGCCTCGATGAAGAGCGACGTCTTTGTTATGTCGGTATGACCCGAGCGATGCAGCAGCTCTACATTACCTATGCCGAGTCTCGCCGTATTTATGGACGAGAAAGCTTTGCGAGGCCGTCACGTTTTGTGAAAGAGATCCCTGAGCAATTTGTGCAAGAGATCCGCATGCGCACCCAAGTGTCGGCGCCAGCAGTAAGCACTCGCTTTAGCAAACAGGACAGCTCTTTTAACGAATCGGGTTTCAAAATTGGCCAAAAAGTGAGTCATCCAAAATTTGGAGAGGGCACTGTGACCAATTACGAAGGCAGTGGCCCACAGGCGCGAATTCAGGTCAATTTTTATGATGTCGGCAGTAAGTGGTTAGTGATCGCTTATGCTCGGCTTGAGAAGCTATAACTGGGCTATTTTTAGCGGATTAGCGATAGCAGTTGAATACTGATTCAGCTCAGTCATAATGCAGAGACATCCCCAGCCAAAAGGACTTAAATTGGTTTGGGTATTAATTAAAGGCCGAAGACGTTTTAGGAGAGCCTAGTAAAATGAATTTAAGGGATAAACTGGATGTCTATCTGCGGCTAAGCCGTATGGATCGCCCTATTGGCACCTTGCTGCTAATGTGGCCTTGTTTAATGGCATTATGGTTTGCCGCAGGTGGGATGCCAGATATTAAGGTGCTGGTTATTTTTGTCATTGGTGTGGTCGTAATGCGTGCATGTGGCTGTGTTATTAATGACTACGCTGACCGTAACCTCGATGCACATGTTGAACGCACTCAATCTCGACCATTAGCCAGTGGTGAAATTAGCAGCAAAGAAGCATTAATCGTTTTTTTGGTTATGGCACTGTTTGCATTTTGCTTGGTGTTATTACTCAATCCGCTAGTGGTTAAGCTGTCAGTGGTTGGCATCATTCTTACTATCATCTATCCGTTTACCAAGCGCTACACCAATATGCCGCAGATGTTCCTTGGTACGGTTTGGAGCTGGTCGATTCCAATGGCCTATGCAGCACAAACGGGTACTGTTCCGGCTGAAGCTTGGTGGTTGTTTGCTGCAAACTGGTGTTGGACGGTTGCTTACGACACCATGTACGCCATGGTTGATCGCGATGATGACTTAAAGGTAGGCATTAAATCGACGGCTATCTTGTTCGGTAAATATGACCGACAGATCATTGCTGCCTTTCAGTTCGCCGCCCTCGCATGCTTTATTATTGCAGGGTTAATTGCTGAACGTGGCGTGATTTATGGCATCGGTATTCTTGCTTTTATCGGCTTCGCCCTATACCAGCAAAAACTGATTTTCGGTCGCGAAAGAGCGCCTTGCTTTAAAGCCTTTTTGAATAATAACTGGGCTGGCATGGCACTGTTTATTGCGCTTGGAATAGATTATTTAGTTTTTTAATTGTAGTGCTAACTACCTCTGCCTCACTGAGGTAATGATAAGTTCATCATTATAAACGCCTTCCATCTGAAGGCGTTTTTTTATGGCTCGCTGCCGCACTGACAAATGGGCTTTGCTCTGCCCAACCTTGCTTGAATAATTGCAGAACTGTCTATACTTAATGTGTCACGGGTAACCTACATAGGCCATTTGGTCATCATTTTACTAGCCACTTAAAGCGTTACCTCATCGAGACTATGGCGACAAACAAAAGGAATTGTTTGCATGGAGGAGAGCGTATGTCGTATTGGGTAACGAGCTTCGATTCGAGTCAATGGGCCGACTATGAATTAGCACTGTTGTGGGTCGCCATTCTTATCTTGGTTATTTGGATTTGTGTTTGTTTATTTAAGCCTCAAGGGGCTTTACGTTGGACTGCAGCGGTATTGAGCTGTGTTGTCGTTAGTGGTGTGTGCTTTACAAGCCGTATAGACGCGCTGCAGTTAAGCTCGTTGTTAACAAAAGGGCAGAACATTGAGGTGCTCGATGGCAGTTATCGTTACGGGCGCTATCATTTTCCCCACAATTCAGCTCACGGCGTCGACTTTCGAGAGATCCATATTGGAGGGCGCATATTAAAGCTGTATCACGCTGGGTATCTTGAGCATACTCGCTGTTATCGCAGTTTTTATAACAGTAATGAGTTCGATGACAATGCCCAGCTGCGTTTATACATACATTGGTATGAACATGAAATCGAACATAACAGCGATACCGTAAAGATTAGAACCCCGTGTATTTTGCGCATTGAACAGCTTGGCACTGAAGCTGCTTAATTGACGTTTTCGCTGACGCCATTGTTAAGGTTAAACAACCAGTAAAGCCCCTGTATAGCACTCGTCGGGAAAGCCGTTTCATGGCTCGCTTCGTCGATAATCAGCAACTTACTATTAATGCCTCTCGCCGTATTTTTTGGGCTATTAATGCTGTCGATCGTTGTTTTAAACTGCTGCGCATCAGCGACCATATCAAAGTTTGACAAGCCGCCATCGCGATTATGTTCTAGTGCGCCAATCCCAATAAAAACGTTGGCTTTTATGTTGCTCAAGGTCTTCTTTTGCTGCTTCATCACCTCAAATATCATCTGTTTATCCCACCACAAAGAGGGACTGCCGAGCACATAGTTGCGGAACAACTCAGGATTTTTAAGCAGAATATAACCGCCTAACAACCCACCTA
This sequence comes from Shewanella sp. 10N.286.45.A1, assembly GCF_041470405.1. Lineage (NCBI taxonomy): Bacteria > Pseudomonadati > Pseudomonadota > Gammaproteobacteria > Alteromonadales > Shewanellaceae > Shewanella > Shewanella sp. 10N.286.45.A1. Next base: position 2,044 of record NZ_JBFRMK010000264.1, on the reverse strand, counting down.
AAGAGTTACCAACAAAAGTGCGTTGTTTAGGCTCTGTTCTGAAGTTCTGCTGCATATAGGGCAATATTTTGTGCTGTAGAAAGGCAATATGCCTATCGGCACCACCAGTCTGTTTTTTCCAACTGTTATCAATGCTTGGGGTAAAGTCTCGTACTCGACTCTTGTCCCCTCTAAGGCCATTTTGCCATGAAATCCCGACGAGTATCGCCTGCTGCATTTTATTCGAGTTCATTGGAAAGCGAGTGGCACCAGAGATAATCTGAAAGGCATACATAGCGTCGGTAATATAAATTACAGGATAGTGTTTAGCCTTATTGCGCTCTGCGCTATAGCCTTTAGGTAACTTAATATAGAGCTCATAGCTTCTATCGCTATCTTGGAGTGCTACGGTTTGGGTTCGAGGAATGGTAAACGCGGTATTGTCGTCAGCGCTGGCGCTTGTTAATGCAGATAGCGATAGCAAGCTAATAAGAGCCATTAAAGAACCTGAGCGGGAAAGTAACTTAAGCAAAAGACTGTTTCCTGAAGAATGACTATGAACGGCTAAACATACGCGCAATGTATCGGATTTGGTAGTACTAACATTAGTTTACACTTAAGTTAAGGGTGTCTGCGGGCTTCTCTTTCAATTAACGCGATTTATGGGTACGTTAAGTGAACCATTGAACAGGAACAACAATCATAATAATCGCAGGGAGCCAATATGCGGCGCAGCGTAAAATTCAGGATAAGCTTTTTAGCACTGGCCATTATCAGCTATGTGTTAGGGTTCAACACTCTTCCAGACACCTTATTAACTGATATTGATGAGCTCAAACTCGCCGCAGTAGCAGGTCTCTACTTTTTGATTTTGCCAATCTTCTATTGGTTGTGGATAATCAAAGCAGGCCAACAAAAAGCGTGGAAGTTGCTGCTTATTTTTAGTCTAAGTGGCTTGATGGCTAGACTCAGTTTTCCTGCCGAAATTGCCAGTTATTTTGAATTTATCATGTGGTTTAGGTACCCGATTATTGCCATATTGCTCGTCATTGAGCTGTACTTGATGGTCAGTATTGTTAAAGGACTTTGGCAAGCGCGTAGTTTAAAAGGCGACCCTAGAGTTCATATTATTGAAAAGTATCAAGACGAAGATGACAAGAAGCGCTCTTTAGCATTGGTGTTGGCGTCAGAGCCTGCAAGTTGGTACTACGCTATCCCTTGGTTTACCCGTAATCATGTTGAGAGTGATCATTCAATAGCGCTGTTATCAGGTAAGCCTTGGGCATGGTTGCTGATGTTAATAGCAACGATTGCTTCTGCCACCGTGGTGTATCTACTACTGGCACAGTGGAGTGAGTTAGTGGCGATTATCATCTCCAGTATTATCGCTTACGGGGTTATTTTTATTACTGCCAACTACCGAGTTTCACGCCATTACTCCGTTTATATCCAGCAGGACAAACTGGTCATTAACAACAGCATGTGGGGCTTCTTGGCTATCGACATAAATGATATTGCAGAGGTCGAAGTTGGCGAGTGGCACAAACAAACCCAAGACTCAGAGCTACTAAGCATAGGCCGTGGTACTAGCGCAAATTTACAACTTAAATTTAGCCAACCGCAGACTTACTTTGGTGCACTCGGTCAATTACCCGAGCAGATAGAGGAGCTTAAATTAGTCGTCAGTGACCCACAAGGTTTAGCTGCTGAGGTTGAGTTATTGCGCTCAGAGGACGCTGAGTTGTCAAATATTGAAGTTGCCAAAGCGGGCTGAGAGTAAGCTGGTAAATGGCTTTTATCTGTTGACTGGAATAGGGTTGCTTCTAGCTCGCTTAGGCTGGAATGAGCTAATACGAAGAGCCTAAAGGTAAGCACCTAATTGAAGGTGATATATGTCAGCTGAAACGTTATTCAGCTGCATCACAGGCTGTTCCATGAGTCAGACTCGTTAATGGACAGTGATACGTTAGCTGTTTACTCTAGTGTCGGTGACTTTGATGAGAAAAAGTCTCGCAACCTCCCTAATTCACTCCGACCCCTTTATCACTTACTCGATTTGTCTTCA
>NZ_JBFRMK010000263.1:0-5857 GCF_041470405.1 Shewanella sp. 10N.286.45.A1 | reverse complement strand
AAATTTCTAGTTGGTGAATGTGGCTACGGAGGAGAATGCAACAAAAAAAGATAAAGAAAAACACTAAACACATAGACAGTCATAGTTAATAGCAAATTTCTAGTTGGTGAATGTGGCTACGGAGGAGAATGCAACAAAAAAAGATAAAGAAAAACACTAAACACATAGACAGTCATAGTTAATAGCACTTAGTTAATAGCATCAAATAGCTGCCAATTTATGCATTAGCGCAATAGAAAAGACAATTCCACGGCTGGCAGAAAATTGCCAACATGGACTGCCATTTTAATCTTGTTTAGATAGCGCAAACGCCGATAAAGAGACATGTGAAAATCAGGAGTGCAGCCATAACTTACGACCCCGAATACGAAGCTTACTTAAGTCAGCGGAAACGGAAAAAGAAACGCCGAAACTCTTGGTTCGATCCTGTTTTTGGCTGCTATGTAAGGTGCAGGGTAACAGAGTACGCCTTAGTGGAAGCTTTAACCGTATGCAGTGAAAGTTGCACGTCCGGTTCTTAGGAGGCGGCACTTGGTAACAAGTGCCGCCTATCCGACAAAAGTGAGTTACCGACTAAAATGGGCTGGCTAGGTATTTATCTGATTTGGGCTGTGCAAGCTGCTAAATCATGGATGATTTAGCAGCGCCTATAGGGATATATTCACGGCGACTTGCAAAAGCTTAATGCAGCTAAATAATGTCCCATTGCCATATATTCTCATAGTCCTTACTGGCTTTTAGACTCTTTGGGGTAACCCGCTTAATTTTGTTTGTCTGCCCATCAAAAAACACTATTTAAATTAGCTGCTTCTAAGCTGAAGTAAATCGCTAGCGTCATTTAATATCTGACCGTATAATCGCCTAAAAATGTGCGTGCTTAACAGTTCGTAAACATTTATATGACAGTAAAAACTGTATTAACCCTACATAATAAAAATCAAGGAACCTTGTTCCATGCTAGAAAAACTATTCAAACTAAAACAGAACCAAACGTCGTTAAAACAAGAGGTTGTTGCGGGCTTAACCACTTTTTTAACCATGGCTTATATTATTTTTGTTAACCCTATGATGCTTGCAGATGCGGGCATGGATCATGGTGCTGTGTTTGTGGCTACCTGTTTGGCGGCGGCGATTGGCTGCTTGATAATGGGGATTGTCGCTAACTATCCTATCGCGCTTGCTCCAGGTATGGGCTTGAACGCTTTTTTCACTTACACGGTTGTGGGTGAAATGGGCTACACATGGGAGACTGCATTAGGCGCGGTTTTCCTCTCAGGGATCTGCTTTTTAGTACTCTCACTGGTTCGTATCCGTGAGTGGATAGTCAATAGTATTCCAATTTCATTACGCTTAGGTATTGCAGCCGGTATCGGTCTATTTTTAGCGCTAATTGGCCTTAAGAGTGCGGGCATTGTGGTTGCGAGTCCTGCCACGTTAGTCACTATGGGCGATGTGACTGCATTTCCTGCTGTTATGGCTGTTCTTGGCTTTTTCTTGATTATTGCCATGGTGCATAGAGGGATGAAGTCGGCGGTGATTATTAGCATATTGGCAGTGACTGGCTTAGGGTTGCTGTTTGGCGACGTGCAGTACCAAGGCATAACGTCAATGCCGCCTTCAATTATGCCGACCTTTATGAAGATGGATCTGTCGAGTGTACTCGAAGTGAGCATGCTGTCGGTGGTCTTTGCATTCTTGTTTGTGGATCTGTTTGATACTTCAGGCACTTTAGTTGCTGTTGCGCAGCGCGGTGGCTTCTTGGATGACAAAGGCAAATTACCACGGCTGAACCGTGCGCTGAGCGCAGACAGTACCGCCACGATTGCAGGTGCTATGCTCGGCACCTCAACCACTACCAGTTACATTGAAAGCACAGCGGGTGTGAGCGCTGGTGGTAGAACAGGCCTAACAGCGGTTGTGGTAGGACTGCTATTTTTAGGTTCACTGTTTATCTCGCCACTTGCGGGTATGGTGCCTGCATACGCCACTGCAGGAACACTGTTTTATGTGGCCATTTTGATGATGTCAGGCCTTGTGCATGTTGAGTGGGAAGATATCACTGAAGCGGCGCCAGTGGTGGTGGTTTGTATTTTAATGCCACTGACTTTCTCTATCGCGACAGGTATTGCGATGGGCTTTATCTCTTACGCGGTGATAAAACTGATGAGCGGTCGTTATAAAGATTTAAGCCTTGGCGTGGTAATTTTAGCCGCTCTGTTTGTGGCAAAATTCATCTATGGCTAAATGCTTGTTAACAGCCGAATATTGTTGATCGTTACAGAAGCCACCTTGAGTGGCTTTTATTTTGCCTTTTGTACGCTAGCTAAGTTAATGGGCTGCAGATCTTACTGTAAAGCGGCAATAATATGAGATATATCCAATTCATCTAATTTATTTCTGCTCTTTGTGGGTACTCACTACCAATTCAAACCTAGATTGGGTATAAGGTTTATTCAATGTATTTTAGCTAGATAATAATGAACTTAAGTGAGATTGCTTACCGCCGCGTGGTGGTAAAACTGGGAACGAGCGTGCTGACTTCTGGCAGCCGCAAATTGGATAAAGCACATTTAGTTGAACTTGCTCGCCAAATGGCAAGTTTGATGAAAGCGGGTGTTGAAGTCGTGCTTTGCACTTCAGGTGCTATCGCCGCTGGTAAAGAGCATTTAGGCTACCCCGAACTCCCCGATACCATGGCAAGTAAGCAATTATTAGCAGCGGTTGGTCAAAGTCAGCTTATCTTAGCTTGGTCGCAACTTTTTAGTATCTACGGTTTACATGTTGGTCAGCTATTGCTAACTCGCGCCGACCTGCACGACAGAGAGCGCTATCTCAATGCCAGAGACTCTTTAAACGCGCTGCTGGCTAACGGCATTATCCCGATTATTAATGAAAATGACGCTGTCGCGACCACGGAAATTAAAGTGGGTGACAACGACAACTTATCTGCACGTGCGGCGCTACTTTGTGATGCGGATATGCTTATCCTACTGACGGATCAAAAAGGTTTGTTTGATGCCGATCCTCGAAGTGACCCTAATGCAAAGCTAATTACAGAAGTGGTTAATATTGACGATAGCCTGCGTATGCTGGCAGGTGGCGCAGTTTCAGGCTTGGGGACAGGCGGTATGGCAACCAAGCTTGAGGCGGCTGATATCGCTCGCCGTGCAGGCGTTGAGGTGGTCATCGCTTCTGGACACCATAAAGATGTGATTCAAAAAGTGGTCTGTTCAACACCGGTGGGTACTCATTTCACTGCGTTAAAAAATCCGTTAGAAAGCCGTAAACAATGGATTTTGGCTGGCCCTGCAACTCGAGGCCAAATTAAGCTCGATCCTGGCGCAGTTGCCGCGGTGACGGATAAAGGCAAAAGCCTGCTATCGAAAGGCATTACCGAGATAAACGGTTTGTTCCAACGCGGTGATACAGTCGAGTTAATAGATAGTGCTGGTAGAGTCTGCGCCAAAGGCATGAGCCGTTATAGCTCTAAAGATTTAGGCCTAATAGCGGGCAAACATTCAGATAGCATCGAGTTGGTGCTCGGTTATGATTACGGTGACGCAGTGGTTCATCGCAACGATATGGTGGTGTTATGAGTAATAGCGAATTTCTAAATAAGTTAGGTGAACAAGCAAAGAAAGCAAGCTACGCGCTAGCGAGTCTAACGGGCCAGCAAAAGACGGCATTGCTGCGATGCATCGCTAGCAAACTGACCTATGCCAAAACAGACATTATTGCGGCCAACCAACAAGATGTTGAGCAAGCAAAAGCTAATGGCTTATCTGAGGCTATGATCGATCGGCTGTTGCTCGATGAACCGCGTTTACTGAGCGTGATCGCTGATATTGATAATGTAATTGGCCTAACCGATCCCGTTGGCAGTGAGATTGATAGCCGCGTACTTGATAACGGCCTGCGTTTGTCTCGCCGCCGTGTACCACTCGGTGTTATTGGTGTTATTTACGAAGCGCGTCCTAACGTGACTGTTGATATTGCCGTACTCGCGTTAAAAACGGGCAACGCGGTTATTCTGCGTGGTGGTAAAGAGACCTTGGCCTCAAACAAAGCCTTATGCAAAGTGATCCGCAGTGCCATGACGGAGCAAGGCTTACCGGAAGATTGCGTACAGCTAATCGATAATCCAGATCGTAGCTTGGTGTCTGGGCTACTTAAACTTGATAAGTATGTAGATATGATCGTACCGCGAGGCGGTCAGAATCTGCAGCGCTTATGTGCTGAACAAGCGACTATTCCCGTTATTTTGGGCGGCATCGGAATTTGTCATCTGTTTGTTGATGTACAGGCCGATCTCGAAAAGGCGATAGCCGTTATTGAAAATGCCAAGGTGCAGCGGCCGACAGTGTGTAATGCACTGGATACGGTACTTGTGCACCAAGCTAATGCTAAGCACTTTATTCCAGCATTGTGTAAGCACCTTGCAGCTAAAGGCGTTAGCTTTTATGGCTGCGGCCAAACTCAAGCGATTATGGATAACAATGAGCTGCAGGTTTTGTTGGCAACCGACGAGAGTTATTCTACTGAGTGGTTGTCGTTAACCCTCGGAATTAAGGTGGTGGATAGCCTCAATGATGCCGTGGCGCATATCCGTCAGTATTCAAGTGGTCACTCTGAGTCTATTTTGACTGACAACATCCATACCGCTAGCGAGTTTATGAATGCGGTCGATTCTGCTGCGGTTTACGTCAATGCCAGTACTCGCTTTACCGATGGTGGTGAATTTGGTTTAGGTGCAGAAGTGGCGGTCAGCACTCAAAAGTTACATGCTCGCGGCCCGATGGGGCTGGACGCATTAACAACTTACAAGTGGTTGGCTTGGGGAGATTACACCGTAAGAGGTTAATCATTGGCTATTGAACTTGCTCAGCAATGCATTGAAGCTTTGTTTTAACGTTACGGGTCACAAAAGGTCGCTATTAGCGGCCTTTTTATTGCCCTGATAACTCTCTATTTCATATTCGTTGTGGGCTGTTGATTCAAACCTGAAGTGGTCAGAATTGCTATTAACTCGTGTGGAATAACATAACCTTATCTACCCAACGTCAATGATCTATATTAAGTTATTGAATTTGCAGGTTATAAAAGTTGGCCTGTCGATTGCATTTCAATTATTAATAAATGAAAGATAATCAAAAGGACTTTACCATGACGACTTTCCGCTTATTCGCAACACTGTTCCTTATATTGGCAATGACATCAACGGCAGCTATGGCTGCATCAACCAGAACCTTGAGCGAGAGTTATCAATATGATGGCCAACAGGTAAGCTTTGATATGGGGATTGGTTCAGCTAAGTTTGTTGCCACTGACAGTAATGAGATAAAGATTGAAGTAGTCGTTGAAGATTCAGACACCAATTGGCTGTTCTTTTGGGGTGATACCGATCTTAGTGATATTGCTATCGAGTCAAAGCTAACAACCAAAGCACTCAATCTTAGTTTAAATGAGCAAGATAATATTGAGCAGCAGTGGACGGTGTATTTACCAAAGCAAGCGGCATTGTCATTAGAGGTTGGTGTTGGCGCAATTGAAGTTAGCGGTATGACTAATGATATTGAAATCTCGTTGGGAGTCGGCAGTGCCGTTGTTGAACATCAAGTTACCTATAGCAGTATTGATCTTGATTCAGGAGTGGGTGATGTATCAATCAGTGAGCAGGGTAAAAACCTCGCTGTTGAAAGAAGCTTAGTGGCGCAGTCATACTCGAACAATGACCAGGCTGGCGAGGCATCACTCACCGTTGATGTCGGTGTTGGCGAGGTTATCGTTACTAAACTGTAGTAACTTCAACTTGTCGTTAAAGAATAAAAAACCGGCGTTTGCCTAATGCCGATCAGTT
>NZ_JBFRMK010000262.1:0-207 GCF_041470405.1 Shewanella sp. 10N.286.45.A1 | reverse complement strand
AAAGTCATTGAACATGTTCGTTTAAAATACAGCTGCCGAACCTGTGACAAACAAAGTACTGAGGTTAAAGTTCATATCGCCTCAGTGCCAGCAAGTCCTATCCCTAAGGGAATTGCGACAGCCTCTCTGCTCAGTCAAATCATCACCAGTAAATACCAATATGGTCTGCCCCTGTATCGCCAAGAGAGCATGTTCAAACAGTATGGT
>NZ_JBFRMK010000261.1:0-345 GCF_041470405.1 Shewanella sp. 10N.286.45.A1 | reverse complement strand
GCTTGGATAACGGCCTGTTCAAGCAATACTGCACGCAACCTATCATAAAGGGGTTGAAGTAAGTCACTGCACTTCATCATCCAGTCGGCCATGGTTTTACGGCTCATCTCGATGCCGTATTGCTCAAACATGCTTTCTTGGCGATATAGAGGCAAGCCATATTGGTATTTGCTGGTGATGATTTGGCTGAGTAAAGATGCGGTCGCAATGCCCTTGGGGATTGGGCTAGCAGGCACTGGCGCGATATGCACCTTAACTTGGGTGCTATCTTTTTCACAGCGGCGGCAGCTGTACTTTAACCGCACATGCTCAATGACTTTTACTTGTGCAGGGATAAACTCCAGC
>NZ_JBFRMK010000260.1:0-900 GCF_041470405.1 Shewanella sp. 10N.286.45.A1 | reverse complement strand
TGCAGGGATAAACTCCAGCTTCTCACTGACTTCTTGACCCATTTGATGCAGTGCTCCGCCACAGCAGGCACAAACTTTTTCGTTCTCACTAAGGTCATGAGTGATAGTTTCACGAGGTAGATTGGTAGGCAGCGGCTTGCGTACTGGCTTTTTACGCGCAGGTTTTATCACTTGAGCAGGCTCTTCAGCTTCTACCTCAATTTCATTAAACAGCTCACCTTGGCCTGGGTGGCCCTCGGCACTCTTACCGAACTGCTTTTGTTGGGCTAAGCGAAACTGTTCTTCAAAGTGCAGCAGTTTACTCTGCTGTTGCAGGATGATTTTCTTTAATAAAGCCGGATCATCCGGAAGGTTTTCATGATTAAACTCCATGCAGTGATTATCTAATAAATAGTCACTAAGTTGTTGTGTTTATTTAGATTGATTGGTGATCAATAAATTCTGCTTATGATCTTAAGTTATAAGTCGTGGTAGTGATAACAGAGTGAGGTATGGGCATGGGGCTGACTTAGGGGGAGTCCGGCAAGTAGCCATTCAAGTTGCTGAGGTGAGATGCGCAGGCTCAATTGCTCATCTTGTATCCCTGGCCACTTGAAGGTGTTTTGTTCAAGACGTTTATAATGCAGCCAAAAGCCATTACTGGCCCACTGTAAGATTTTGAGCTTGTTACGCTGGCGATTACAGAAGACAAACAAGTGCTCATTACAAGGCTCCTGCTCAAGTTGGTAAGCCACAATGTTGCTCAGGCCATCTATCGATTTACGCATATCAGTGACACCACAGATCATGGTGACATCGAGTCGGGTGCTGTTACCAAACATATCGCTCTCCAGTTATTTTGAAGAGCGATGATGAATTATCAGCTATTGAATATGAAGGTGGGGTTTACCGGACGCTTAC
>NZ_JBFRMK010000259.1:0-16818 GCF_041470405.1 Shewanella sp. 10N.286.45.A1 | reverse complement strand
CACTAAATGATCGGCATTATGCATTAGCAGGCTTTTTTGTTTAAGCGGTATATTACTTCTTACGCCAAGTGGTGCCTTCAGGGCCATCTTCAAGAATAACACCGAGGGCATTGAGGCCATCTCTTGCTACATCAGCAGCCGCCCAATCCTTTTCGGTTCGCGCTCGGTTACGCTCAACAATTAACGCTTCAATCTCGGCCACTTCATCATCACTTCCTTCGCCTTTAAAGAAAGTATCAACATCTTGACCTAAGATCCCTAACACATCAGCAAGCTGCTTTAACGCGACACCTAAGGCTGACGCTTGCTGCATGTCAGTTAATTTAAGACGATTAATTTCGCGTACCATTTCAAACAGCACAGAGTAAGCTTCGGGTGTATTGAAGTCATCATCCATTGCACGTTTAAATTGTGCGACAAACTCTTCAGCAGGTGCAGCATCGACCGTAAGATCCAAATCTTTTAGCGCTGTATAAATACGCTCCAATCCAGATTTAGCCTGTTTAAGGTTCTCTTCTGAGTAATTAAGCTGACTACGGTAATGGCCTGACAACAAGAAGTAACGCACTGTCGCCGCATCATAGTGATTTAATACGTCACGGATGGTGAAGAAGTTGTTCAACGATTTAGACATCTTCTCCTTATCAACCATTACCATGCCTGTATGCATCCAGTAGTTTACGTACTGAGTGTCGTGTGCACAGCAAGATTGCGCTATCTCGTTCTCATGATGAGGGAACTGAAGATCGCTGCCGCCGCCATGGATGTCAAAATGATTACCAAGATGCTTGCTGTTCATTGCTGAACATTCAATATGCCAACCAGGACGCCCAGGACCCCAAGGAGAATCCCAAGTAGGCTCACCAGGTTTAGACATTTTCCATAGAACAAAGTCCATAGGATCACGCTTAGCATCTTCAACTTCTACCCTTGCGCCAGCTTGCAACTGTTCAAGGTTCTGCCCAGATAAACGACCATATTCTGGGAACGATGATACACTGAACAAAACATCACCGTTGGTTGCTACATAAGCATGCTCACGAGCGATAAGCTTCTCAACCATCTCTATGATTTCTGGCATATGCAGCGTTGCACGAGGCTCAAAATCAGGACGAGCCATATTAAGAGAATCAAAATCTCTGTGCATCTCACCAATCAAGCGTTCTGTTAATGAGTCACAACTTTCATTGTTCTCGTTAGCACGCTTGATAATCTTGTCATCTACATCGGTGATATTACGCTGAAAATTAACGTCATAACCGCTATATCTCAAGTACCTTACAATCATGTCAAATGAAACAAAAGTACGTCCATGACCAATATGACATAAATCATAAATGGTCACCCCACACACATACATGCCAATTTTTCCGGGCTGTATTGGTATAAACTGTTCTTTTTGGCGGGTAAGCGTATTGTAAAGCTTCAACATTGATTATTCTCTTCAACGGCTATATTCAGAAATAGGTCGTTCAGTCTACCACTGCAAAACTCACGGTTCCAAGCAGTTTTCCCATACCAAGTGCGCAAAATCGTGTAGAACTGATTAATATTGGCTAGAAAGCGTTCTCCTATACAACTTGTTTGCATTATTCCCCATAAGCCGTACTTTATTGGTTGCCTATTAGCTGTTCACTGAGTGCATTATTTAAAGTGACAAATCACGCAACACTTTATGCTGCAGCGCAATTACGTTAGAATCCAGCCATTATTTACCATGTGTTAAATTGCGAGAGTAAAAATTATGATCACACTGCATACCAACCACGGCGAAATCAAGCTTTCTCTTGACGCTGAAAAAGCACCAAAAACTGCAGCCAACTTTGAGAAGTATGTCAAAGAAGGTTTTTACGACGGAACCGTTTTTCACCGTGTTATTGACGGTTTCATGGTTCAAGGTGGTGGTTTTACTGAAGAGATGGAACAGAAGCGTAGCGGTGAAACCATTGAGAACGAAGCAAACAATGGCCTTTCAAACAAAGTAGGCACCATTGCTATGGCACGTACTTCAGATCCACATTCAGCAACGGCTCAATTTTTTATCAACATCAACGATAACACTTTCTTAGACTTTAAGTCTGAGTCTGCACAAGGTTGGGGTTACTGTGTATTTGGTGAAGTTGCTGAAGGTATGGACGTTGTTAATAAAATTAAGGCAGTAAGCACCGGAAACCGTGGCATGCATCAAGATGTCCCTCTTGAGGCTGTAATCATCGAAAAAGTGACTATCGAAGAGTAAGACTGACTTGATGCGCACACTTTTTGTGGGCGATTTGCACTTAAGTGCAGATCGTCCCGATATTACCCAAGCTTTTCTTACTTTCTTAGAGACTCAGCTTACCGATACCTCAGCACTCTATATCCTAGGCGATCTGTTTGAAGTTTGGGTGGGAGATGATATTGCAGAGCCATTTGCAAATCAGATAGCAGATGCCATTAAACTAGCCTCAAAAAAATTGCCCATTTTCTTTATTCACGGCAACCGAGACTTTCTTATCGGCAGTGCATTTGCGCAGCGCAGTGGCATGACCTTATTGCCCGAAGTTTTTACCATCAATTTGTATGGCATCGACTCCGTTATTCTGCACGGCGATAGCCTCTGTACCTTAGATAAACCCTACCAACGCTTTAGAAAGTTTCGTAATTTAACATGGGCAAAGTGGCTATATGCTCACCTGCCAAAGTCAAAGAGACTTGGAATTGCCGCTAAATTAAGAAGCAACAGTCAAAGCAGCAATCAACAAAAAAGCTATAGCATTATGGATGTAGAGCCCGACGCTGTACTCGCACTGCTTGAAGAGACTCATACGCAGCAAATGATCCATGGTCATACGCACCGTCCCGCTATCCATCAGCTTGCTAATGGAAAACGTCGAATAGTTGTCGGTGATTGGTATGAGCAAGGCAGTATGCTATGCATTAGCCAAGATAACATTGAGCTTATAGAGCTGCCTTTTGGTCAGTAAGCCCCCTACTGGCCTTCCATCTGTTTCGTCGCTTTAAACTGCTTCCATGAGAGATGGCGCACCGCTATGAAACTTAAAATCCTCATCTACTGATGAGATAAGCTCAGCTTCGACGGCGGCAAAATGGGCAACTCTGTCAGCGATATCGGTGGTCGAAATAGCCTGAGCGAGTGTTAAATAATCTTGGTAGTGACGAGCTTCAGAGCGCAATAGAGAGATATAAAACTTCTTCAACTCAGCATCTAGGTGAGGGGCAAGCTTGGCAAAACGTTCGCAAGAGCGAGCTTCAATAAACGCGCCAACGATAAGCTTATCTATCAACGTAGCCGGCTCATGGGTTCTCACCTGTTTCATCATCCCCTTGGCATACCGGCCAGCGCGGGCATTTTGATACTCAATACCGCGGCTATGCATAATCTCCAATACTTGCTCAAAATGGTGAAACTCCTCTTTAATCAAGCGCACCATCTTCTGAATAAGGTCAGCACTATGAGCAAAATCCTTACGGGCAACAAGTTCACCTACTAACTCATTTTTCTTGCTCTCTTTTGACAAAAAAGCTGTCACATCTCGTGTTTTAATGTAGACGAAATCTTCATAGGGTTTTGCCCAATCTAACAAAACCTTGCCACTTGGCTTATCAATGGCATATTTACGCACCAAAAACATCGCCGTCTGCGCCGCTTTTAACTCACAATTACAATGATCAATCAGCAAACCTCTTAGCTGTTCAGGCTTTATTGCTTCTTCAATCCAACTATCTGGGGTTTCACATTTCAAAAATGAGTAAATAGGGGCAAGTAACTGCTGCATGCTATGGCTCTTTACGCTGTTCGTTAGAGTTAACTATTTTATCAGTAATTTCCTGCACAATCCTAGCTTAACATCTATGCTTAAAATGATTGGCTTGACTCTTGGTTAGTTTTGTTCAATAAATAGCCTTAGAGCTGTAAAAAGTTCGTCTGCAGTTTGGCGAGCCAATTTAATCTAAAAGTTAAATGCTAAACAAGGATAACTATAATGATATTGAATCACTTAATGGGGCTATACACTCATCCAAAAGAAGAGTGGCAAACAATTGAAAAAAACCACGAAGCGCTTAGAAGTAGTCTGAGCCATATCTTAATCGTTGCACTCATTCCTGCTATCTGCACTTTCTTTGCAACGTCACAAATTGGTTGGGATCTCGGCGTTGGAGAGCGTCAATTCTTAACAGCTGAAAGCGCACTAATCATGTCTACAGGCATGTATTTCGGCCTCATTGCAGGCGTATTCGCACTGGCTTACGTTGCTTTTTGGATGGCTAAAACCTTCGATGCAAAACCAAGTTACACTCAAGCATTAGAGTTAGCAGCATACACTGCAACCCCATTATTTATGGTGGGCTTAGCGACGCTTTATCCAACATTGTGGTTCATCATGGTAGTTGGTTTAGCCGGGTTAGCTTATTCGGTTTATCTACTTTATACCGGGGTGCCAATCATAATGAATATCCCGGAAGAGAAAGGCTTTATCTATGCAAGTTCCGTTGTAACAGCAGGCTTAGTGTTACTTGTCGGACTGATGGCATCTAGCGTTATTTTATGGAGCGTTGGGTTTGGGCCGATGTACCAATAAGTGAACTGATTCCACCTACAAAAAAGCCGACATATTGTCGGCTTTTTTATTTTCGAGTTTATCAACTCAAACTAATACCTAGCAGTATAAAACGATTACGCGAAAGTATCACGTAGTGGCACCGTTAGGTTAAAGACTAGGTTGTCTTTAGTTGAATCCTTATTGTCTGCGCAGAAGTAGCCTTCACGTTCAAACTGATATGCTTTTTCAGCTTCAGCGTTAACCAGTCCAGCTTCAACAAACCCATGCTTAACCGTTAATGATTGCGGATTGAGCACATCGTCAACAGACTCTGCTGCCGCTGGGTTGGCATCGTTAAATAGACGTTCATACAGACGGAACTCTGCAGGTTGAGCTGTCGTTGCTTCTACCCAATGGATCACGCCTTTAACCTTACGACCGTCACTTGGATTTTTGCCCAAGGTTTCATCATCATAGGTACAGTAAATAGTGGTCACGTTGCCATCAGCATCTTTATCACAGCGTTCAGCTTTAATCACATACGCATTACGTAAGCGAACTTCTTTACCCTGTACTAAGCGTTTGAACTTCTTATTTGCTTCTTCACGGAAATCATCTGCGTCGATGTAAAGTTCACGCCCGAATGACAGTGGACGTTTACCCATCTCTTCATTACTTGGATGTATAGGTGCTTGGACAGTTTCAACTTGGTTTTCAGGGTAGTTTTCAATCACTACCTTAACAGGGTTAATAACCGCCATCGCGCGCGGAGCATGTTCATTTAGCTCTTCACGGATACAAGCATCTAACATGGCAACTTCAATCATGTTCTCTTGCTTAGTTACACCTATACGCTTACAGAATTCACGAATGGAAGCTGCGGTATAGCCACGGCGTCTAAAACCTGCAATCGTAGGCATACGAGCATCATCCCAACCAGAGACGATGTTTCGTACTACAAGATCGTTCAGCTTACGCTTAGACATTAGCGTGTACTCAAGGTTTAGTCTTGAGAACTCATACTGACGTGTGCGACTTGGAGACTGAAAATCATCTAAATGATCCAACACCCAATCATACAATCTGCGGTTGTCTTGAAACTCTAGAGTACAAAGCGAGTGGCTAATGTCCTCAATCGCATCAGAGATACAGTGAGTAAAGTCATACATAGGGTATATGCACCACTTATCACCTGTTTGATGATGATGGGCAAAGCGTACCCGATAAATGATCGGATCGCGCATACACATAAATGGCGATGCCATATCAATCTTTGCTCTTAACGCACACTCACCCTCTTTGAACTCGCCATTACGCATTTTTTCAAATAGCGCTAAGTTCTCTTCAGGTGTTGTATCACGGTAAGGACTGTTTTTACCCGGCTCTTTTAACGTGCCGCGGTACTCACGAGTTTGTTCTGCATTTAAGAAACAAACGTAAGCTAAACCTTTAGTGATCAACTCAACCGCATATTGATGCAGTTGATCAAAGTAATTTGAAGAGTAACGAATATCGCCACTCCACTGGAAACCAAGCCACTGCACATCATTCTGAATTGAGTGGACATAATCAATGTCCTCTTTTTCAGGATTGGTATCGTCAAAACGTAAGTTACATTGACCTTGGTAGTCTTGTGCGATGCCAAAGTTTAGGCAGATAGACTTAGCATGGCCGATATGAAGAAAACCATTAGGCTCTGGCGGAAAACGGGTATGCACAGCGCTGTGCTTACCGCTGGCAAGATCTTCATCTATGATACTACGTATGAAGTTACTTGGACGTACTTCAGTGTCCACATGACTCATGGAATTCCTCTTTGCGAACGATGGTTAATGACGAAAAAAGCATAATCCTACAGATCCCCAGTAGGGTCAACGGTTCACGCTCAAAAACACGGGTTAATGGTTACAGCATAGCCATTTAAAGACAAAAAAGCAGCGAATCATCGCTGCTTTTATCTATACACTCAGATTATACGCTAATACTGCTATTCCGTAATCACTTTAATACCGGGAATAATCGTCTGCGTTTTTCGCCCTTTCCTCTTCAGCCATACATAAAATACAACTAATGCGAGGGTGAAGAAGCCAATCCATAAACTTGATTGCAGAGGATGTTGAGCAAACGTAGCGCCTTGATAGAATACCGTCGCAGTGCCATATGCAAGACCAAAGGTCCATAACCCTGCAAATGCCGCCCAACGTCCACCAAACTCGTTCACAAGTGCGCCCATTGCTGCGACACACGGCGTGTATAGTAATATAAACAATAGGTATGCAAATGCTGCAATCACACCAGAGAAACCAGCCTGCAGTGCAGTAAAGGTTGAGCTATCAACCTCTAACTCTTCTGACGCAGCTTCAACTGAAGAGACATCGCCAACAGATATAGATAATGGATCTTCAGGCGAAATGCCAAATAAGTTCTCAGGGATAGTAGCAAAGGCTTCAGCAAAGGTTTCAGATAGCGGCGCTAAGTCTTCATCGCCAGCACTGTTGTCAGAGTAAAGACTATTCAACGTACCGACCACGGCTTCTTTTGCAAAGATACCAGTAATAATACCCACTGTTGCAGGCCAGTTATCTTGCTCTACACCCATAGGGGCAAATAGCGGAGTAACTTTTTGGCTTGCTACACTGAGTACTGACTCAGAGCTATCTTCGTGACCAAATGTTCCATCAATACCAATAGCATTGACGAAGTTAAGTAAGGTTACCACGATAACAATCGTCTTACCCGCTCCCATAATAAAGCTCTTTGTACGCTTACCTGTTCGAGCCATTACAGTCTTAAACTTAGGCTTCTCATAGCTTGGTAGCTCCATCACTACCGCACTGCTTGAGCCTGGCAGTAAAGTGGAACGCAATAATAAACCGGTACCAATCGCAGCCAAAATGCCAATCATGTAAAGCAAGAAAACTAAATTCTGACCAGATTCTGGGAAGAAAGCAGCAGCAAATAACGCATATACAGGTAAACGCGCTCCACATGACATAAACGGTGCCATCATTCCTGTGACAATACGTTCACGCTCGCTACCTAAGGTTCGAGTAGCCATAATCGCCGGCACTGAACAACCAAAACCAACAATCATAGGTACAAAAGCACGTCCAGGAAGACCAATACGGCGCATCAATCCATCAACAACAAAAGCTGCACGAGCCATGTATCCAGAACCTTCAAGTACTGATAAGGCTAAGAATAGCGCTGCAATAACCGGGATAAACGTAGCAACAGTTTGAATACCTTGACCAACACCACCGGCGACAATCGTCACTAACCATTCGGGTGAACCTAGGCTCGACATTAATGCGCCGAAATGATCAACAAAAATAGCTCCTGCAGCGATATCAAAGAAGTCGATAAAAGAACTACCAACATTAATACTGAACATAAACATTAGGTACATCACAAACAGGAATACAGGGATCCCTGCAACGGGGTGAAGCACCACTTTGTCTAGTTTGTCAGTTAATGTTTCGGCATTGTCACTGGTAACTGAACCAGTAAACACCTGCTCAACGAAGTTGAAGCGTGTGGTGGCCACCATTATTTCAATGTCTTTACCTTGAGCAGACAATGCTTGAGAGTATTGCTCAACTTCGCTCGCCATTTGACTATTTTTGCACTTACCACAGCCTAATCCATTAGCGAGCATCGCAAGTGCACGCCCTCGGCTCAACTTGTCATCGGCAGCAAGCAGGTTGCTTACACCAGACTCAATTTCTGTATCGTAATTAAGCACTAAAGGCGCTTCAGAAACTTTCCCATCGAGCAAAGCAACAAACTGTTGTTTCACCTTCTCAATGTCTTGTTCATCGCGAGAGCACACAGCCACAACAGGACAACCTAGCTCTTTGCTCATCTGTGCGACATCGATATGAATACCACGACTAATCGCAGCATCTATTTTGTTTAGCACTACAACTAATGGGATACCAAGCTCACGCAGTTGCACCGTTAAGTATAAGTGACGTTCGATATTGGTTGCATCAACAAGATTAATAATGCCGTCAATTGGCTGATCAGCTAGATACTGCTGCGCAATCTGTTCATCTAAAGAGCAGTCGCAACTGTTACCAGCCGGTAATAAATCATAAATACCGGGAAGGTCAGTAAGAAAAACATCGGTACCCTGCAGCGCGAATTGCCCTGTTTTCTTTTCAACAGTAACTCCAGACCAGTTACCTACTTGTTGGTTCGAGCCAGTAAGAGCATTAAAAAGAGTCGACTTACCCGCGTTAGGGTTACCGACGGTGACGCAATTAAATTGCTTATCCATTCGCTTTTTCAACCTCAATAATATCTGCTAAATCGCGACGCATGCATAACTTACTGCCTCGGATATCTAATTCTACGCCTGAGCCCATTGGTGCCCTGCGGATCAAAGAAAATCGAGTGTTGGGTGTGATCCCCATCGATAGGAGTTTGCGTTTAACAACTGCCGGTAGGTCAATTTGCCCTACTTGAGAAATTCTGGCGAAATCGCCTGGATTTAGTTCACTTAACTTCATTGTGCATTCCACCTAATTACAGGCCTCAACTTTCTTTGAATTGATACTGATTCTAAAGGACTGTTAATCTCAATAACTTTACCTAGATCAACATTTCAGACCGTAAACGATAATAATTTTCAATTGTGTTCTCTATTATGTGACAAATCTCTCAACTAATAAATGGTCTCACCTCAGATAAATAAGTAGTGGCTAACCCCCCAAATAATAATGGTTATTATTTACACTGAAATCAAATGAATAGCTTCACAATCAAGAGTGTGATCAAGATCACGCTTCAATATTTACCCTTTAAAGATCAGTGATAAATACTAAATTAGACAGCCTACTTGTTATGAACTTGTCATGTTTTTGTTATATTATTTTATGTTAGTAATTTACATAACTACTAATATTGCAATCCAAAAAAAGAACGCTTAAAAAGCGAATGGAATGGGAATGACATGATGAACAAAACCACAGGATGGTTCTCTACAAAACTAGTGAACTTGCTAATGCTCACGACTATGGCATTTTGCTTTAATGTCATGTCAGCCCCATGGGACGATCAACCACCTAAAGAGGTTGAAGCTCTATTAGATAAAAAGTTTGCTGAAGGAAAGTATTCATCGAAAGGCGCTGACACCTGCCTAATGTGTCACAGAAAGAGCCCAAAAGTGATGGAACTGTTCGACGGTGTTCACGGCAATGCCAATGTTAAAGGTTCGCCAATGGCAGATCTTCAATGCGAAGCATGTCACGGACCATTAGGATCTCATAACCGTGGTGGCAAAGAGCCAATGATTACATTTGGTTCAAACTCCCCTGTTCCTGCCGACAAACAAAATAGTGTTTGTATGAGTTGCCATAACGATGATGAACGTATGGCCTGGAGCGGCAATCACCACGACAATGCAGATGTCAGCTGTGCAAACTGCCATCAAGTCCACACAGGACACGACCCCATAGCAGATAGAGCAACTGAAGTTGCAGTCTGCACCAGTTGTCACACTCAACAAAAAGCTGACATGAATAAACGCTCCTCTCACCCACTAAAATGGCAACAGATGGTATGTAGTGACTGCCACAACCCGCATGGCACACTCGCAGATGCTAGCTTAAAGCAGATGAGCGTTAATGAAAATTGTTACTCTTGTCACGCTGAAAAACGCGGCCCCAAATTATGGGAACATGCGCCGGTTACAGAAGATTGTGCGTCTTGTCATAATCCACATGGCAGCGTCAACGAAGCGATGCTGATCAGTAAACCGCCTATGTTATGTCAACAATGTCACGCATCTGTTGGACACACATCAAATGCCGTATTCGGTGGCAATCCCAATGCATTTAATGCGGGACAAAGCTGTATGAACTGCCATTCGCAAGTACATGGCTCTAACCATCCATCTGGCAAGCTACTACAGCGCTAACAAGGAGTGGCAATGATGAAAGATATACAGTTCCATATTAATAAGCCGTTGCAGCTTTCTCTAATAGCGTTGGCTATCAGCGCATCTATAACGTCGGTGCATGCAGCAGGTTACGGCGTCCAAAGTGCCAACCGCGACAATGCAAAAGTCGAAAAGTGGGAGTGCAAGCGCTGCGTAACAACCTCAGGCTTTAATGGCAGCATCATTATAGGCGCTGCCTATAATGATGCTGGTGACATTAATTTTGGTAATACGACCGGTACAGATACAGACGGTGCAGTCGGGCATATAGAGGCTGACCTTAACTATCAATCAGAAAATGGTTATCAAACTACAGTAACAGCAGACAAGTTGGGGTATGACACAGGTAGTGCGGCAATAGAGACTGGCCGAAAAGGCCAATATTCCATCGCTTTAGGTTATCGAGGACTAGCGAACTACGACACCAATGCGGCGCTAACACCCTATATGAATAGTGGAGATCAGCTTTTTCTGCCCGATGATTGGCAAACTGGTGCAACCACGGGGCAAATGTCGAACCTAAATGATGACATTTCCGATATAGCGTTAAAAACTCAACGTGATAGGTTTTTATTAGCAGCTGACTATAAAGGTAGCTTCTACAAGGCTGATATTAATTACCAGCATGAAAAGCGTGAAGGTAAACGCACTTTTTCCGGTAATTTACTCACCAATAGCGCCATGCTAGCCCAGCCTATTGATGATACAACCGATGAATTTGGTGCAAAAATCTATTTTAACGGTAAAGGTTGGTTAGTCGGCATCGACTCATCTTTTAGCCAGTACAAGAATGATCATAAAGCCGTTAATTGGGAGTCCGCCTTTACACCTACATTTGGTGCAGCCTATGAAGGTCAAAGCGCTGCGGCTCCAGACAACAAAGCCTATCGAGTCGGGGCAAATGCGCAAATTAATGGCAACGGCCATCAAGTGTTGATGAACTTAAGCGTTGCGAGCTTTACACAAGATCAAGCTTTCCTACCGGCAACGATTAATGGTCCCTCCCCCGCTCTACCAACCAGTAGCCTTGACGGTCAGGTTGATACCACCGACATGAAACTTAAGTACTCTGGCCGACCTGCACGAGGCTTAAGTGTAAGAGCGCGTTATGACTACTCAGATCGAGACAATAAAACAGCGCTGAATGCCTATCCACAAGTCATCAGTGATAGCTATTATGCAGGCACCGCTGTTAACCCAGAATATGATCGTACTAAGCAGTTAGTCGATGTTGGCGCGAAATACCGTTTTAACCGTAGTATATATATAGATGGTGGCTATCGTTATGACCATAACGACTATAGCGATTTAGACCGAGATTCTCTGCAGCAAAATAGCCTCTATGCAAAACTAAACTACCGAATATCCCCGGCTTGGTCTGCTTGGTTAAAAGCCGAAGCGAGTGATAGAACCGGAAGTACCTATAAAGCTGTAACGACAACATCAAGTCCCAGTAATCCATATTTAAGAAAGTCATACCTTGCAGATAGACAGCGTCAAGAATACAAACTTAACGTGGCCTATAGTGGCTCAGCTGCATTTTCTGCTAGTGCCAACTTACATGCTAGCTATGACGATTATAACGATACAGAAATTGGTTTAACTCGGGTTGATACCCAAGGCTACGATATATCAGCCAATTACATGATAAGCGAGAATTTCAATCTTAACGCCTACCTCAACCAAGATTGGCGTGACAGTGACCAAGCTGGCAGCTCAAACTTTGGCTTAGCTAACTGGTATGCCAACACCGATGAGCAATCCACATTAGTCGGTGCAGGTTTAAATTACCAAAACTTGTTAGATAGCAAACTCAATCTTGGCCTAGATTATTCATACGCCGACGGACAAAGCGATACCAATGTTATTCAAGGGATCACTTCTCCTTATGGTGATTACTTCTCCGAAAAACACAATATTAATGCTTTCGCTAAGTATCAACTCGCTGAAAAAATGGCATTACGTTTCGATTGGATTTTCGAGAACTATAAAGACTCCGATTGGTTGAACCAAGGTTTATCCGTCGACTCAATCCCTAACGTGCTGACTTTTGGCGATTTAAGCCACGACTATAACGCTCATTATTTTGGCCTGACATTCAGCTACCAAATGTAGTTCTGTCAATAAAAGGAATTCAAGGAAATAAAAATGAAACTGATCACCCAATCACGACTTCATAAAAGTATTCCTCTAGGTCTAATTGCCATGCTGGCTGCTTGTGGCGGTGACGACGGCTCACCTGGCAATCCAGGTGAACCAGGAGGCCCCCCAGCTTCAGAGATTAGTGAGCTAAATATCACTGTCAAAGAGGTTGTTTTTGACACTGGAATTGCCACGGTTAATTACCGCATCACCAATGAAGAAGATGAGCCAGTTGTAGGTATCCCTTCTGCAACTTACCTTGCAGCACAACTGCTACCGATGGGCTACACCAATGCAGGTAATGCAAGTGAGTGGCAGTACTTCACCTCGGAGTCTTGTTCAGACGTTTGTGACGGCGAATTTGTCGACCATAAAAACGGTCAATATAGCTACACCTTTAGCGGTGCATTTGATGGTATGAATGACATTAGCTTTATGTCCGGTGGGACTCAGCGCGTTGTGATTAAAGTAGGCGGCGATTCGCTACCCGATGGCACAGCACTACCAATAACCAACCAACATTATGATTGGCAAGATAAAGGTGACACCCCTGCCTACACGCGAAACCTTATTGAGATGGAAACTTGTAATAGCTGTCACAATGATCTCGCTTTTCATGGCAGTAAATACAATGAAGTTGAAACCTGTGTAACTTGTCATAACGCCGATAAGGTCAGTAACCCCGATAATGTTTTTGCTCCTATGGTTCACGGCAAGCATTTAACTGGATTTCCAGGCTCACTAGCAGATTGTCAAACATGTCACTTCGCTGATGAAGCATTAACTGAAAACATGAACTGGGCGCGTGTTCCTACAATGGAAGCATGTGGTAGCTGTCACACTAATATTGACTTCCCAGCTGGACAAGGTCATCCAACTCAACAAGACAATAGTAACTGTGTCGCTTGTCATAACGCTGACTGGACCATGAGTGCCCATAGTCAAGCAGATACCGAGGCTGTTCTTGGCCAATTTAATGTAGAAATTGTCAGTGCGTCTTTAAATGGCACCACAGTAGATTTAGGCGTGAGATTATCTAACCCTGCAACCAATGAAATCTACACCGAAAGCGCCGATAATCTTGATTTTGTCAATGATCTACGTATTTACGCAAACTGGGGTGTAAGCGTTGATTATACAACTCGAAGTGCTAAGTCTATTAAGTTACAAGATATAACGCCTATCTCTGGTAGTAATGGCATCTTTAATTATCAGATAATGGGCTTAACTGTCCCTGCTGAACTTACTAATGATAAGGGTACCTTAGCTATTCAAGGTAAACTATGTAGTGATGACGATATGTTGGCAAATTGTGCAGATATAGACAACACTACCAACCTTAAATCTAGCCATCAATTCTTTAGTACAACTGCAATTACAGATATTGGCCGCCGAGTTGTTGTGACGAATGAGACCTGTGGTAGCTGTCATGGCGACCAAGAGCTCAATTATCATGGATCTCGTAATGATCTAGAAGGCCAGTGTCAGGTTTGTCATAACCCTAATATGCAAGCTGAAGCAGGTGCTGCTAACGCTGCGGCTTCAACAGCTGACTACAAACATTTAGCTCACACTCTGCATGCCGGTTCACGTGAAAGCTACCCCGATATTAATTACCCAGGCAATATCGGTAACTGTGCCCAATGCCATACAGAAGATGCTTCCGGCGTGCTTACGGCCGCGCTACCACTTGATAGTGCAGTGCAGCCATTAGCTTTTGACGACGGCAGCTTTACCAGCCCAACATCAGCCATCTGTAGCGCCTGTCATACCAGTGACACAGCTAAGAGCCATATGACCCAACAAGGAGGTGTGTTTAACGGCACAGAAGCTGATGCAACATCTGGCACAGAAAGTTGTGCCACGTGCCATGGTCAAGGTGCATCGGTCGATGTGTTAGCTGTTCACCCAATAAAATAATAATCATTAGCCCAATAACCTCCGTTATTGGGCTTTCAATGTTTTGTGATGAGAAATGGAACGCAAATTATGGAAATCAAAACTAGAAGCTCAAAACTCAGTTTGATTGCTCTCGCGAGTGCCGCTTTGTTATTTGGTTGTAGCGACGGCAATGACGGTGAAGATGGTAAAGATGGCGTAGTTGGTGTCAGTATCGATACCACTTCCTCTGTTATGGCTCAATTTACTAGCGCCACTGTAGAAGACGGAAACGTAACGGTTGAGTTTAACTTAGAAAATGCAAATGGTGTCGCAGTCCTTGGCTTGACTAAAGATTATGACTTAAGATTTGGTATTGCCCAGCTTGCTCATGTTACCGAAACTCTTGGTGAAGTAGAGTATGACCGTGGATATCAATGGCAAGCCTATATCAATGCGTTAAAAGAACCTGGTGATTTACCTGATGATACTTCGGGTTTAGTGCCATCTCCACAGTACCAAGCAAATGTAGAAGCTGCGAGTAGCTGTGAAACGTGTTTTGTAGATAACGGCGATGGCAGCTATAGCTATACATTTATGCAAAACATTGCCAACGTAACTGAACCTCTAGCCGTGACCTATGGCGAAGATAATACGCATAGGGCTACGTTAGAGCTTAAACTGCCTCAAGCAACAGCAAATGCACATCACGATTGGCAACCATCTTCAGGTGAAACCTCAGGAATACAAACCAGAGACGTAGTTAACATAGCCGCATGTTACACTTGTCACCAACCAGAAAGCCTTGAGTTACATGGCGGAAGACGTGTTGATTTAGAGAACTGTGCAAGTTGTCATACCGCAACTTCAGGTGATCCAGAAAGTGGAAATAGCGTCGATTTCACCTACATGATCCACGCAATCCACAAAGGTCAAGACAGAGAAACCAGCACACCTGATGGATTAGTGCCTGCCCCTTATAAAATTGTCGGTTACGGCGGAAGCTTACATGACTACGGTAAAGTAATGTTCCCGCAAAAACCAGCAGCGAACTGTGCCTCATGCCACGTAGAAGGAGAAGGCGCGCCAGCTAATGCTGACTTATTTAAAGCAGACTTAAGTAATACCGCCTGTGTAAGCTGTCATACTGAAAAGCCATCACAATCGCACAGTAGCACTAACTGTATCGCTTGCCATAATTCAACCGATACTTATCCTGGTACAGGCAACGCAGAGAAACGCCATGGCGATGTATTAAAAGCATACACAGACGCTGAAGCAATGGGAGTGACCTTTAGTAACGTAGGTCTTGATACTGCTGGAAAGTTAATGTTTGATGTACAAATAACTGACGCAAGCGGTGCTGCAATTTCTGAAGAGTTTATTGAACAAGGAACCCGCGTAGTAGTTGCTTGGGATAGCGATAAAGACTTCCCTGCTTATACTGATGCATCTTACAGCATACGTCGCTTTAAGCTCTCAGATGGTACTTATAATGCTGACACAAAGGCCTTTACTATTGTAGCTAGCACATTTGATATGCCTGCTGACGCCGATGGAAAAACCTTTGAGTTATGGTCAGCTGTAGAAGTCTGCTTTAATAACGGTGGCTACGCTGTAAAAGAAGTGGTGATGACAGAATGTTCTGATAGAACACGTTCTATCCCCGTTAAAGAAGCACCTTATCATTTCGTTTGGTCTGGTAGCGGTATCGATGACGGTGCTCAAGCGGCTATGCGCCGCTCAATCGTTGATGCAGCTAAATGCCAGAGCTGTCATAATCAAGAGAACCATCATTATAACAATGGTTATAATTGTCAGACATGTCATACCTCAGATAAAACGACCAAAGGTGATAGTAGCTTCCCTGGTGGTATGAAGCCTACCAGTTATGCTTACAAAGCACACGAAGCTGAAGGACATTACCTTAAGTATGCTGGTGTTCAATCTGGTACCGTCCTTAAAACCGATTGTACTACTTGTCACACTGATGATGGGATCCAGCTTGGACGAGCCCCTGATCGCGTATGGCGCTATGGTGATACCACTACAGGTGCTGATATTTGGGTATCTTCTGATGCCGGAGCATGTCTAAGCTGTCATCAGAAGTATTTAAGTGATTCTGGCGCAAGCCATATCACATCTAACGGTGGTATTTTAGATGGTATGGATGCCGATGATGTTAGGACACGTTCGGCTGAAGCTTGTTCTACTTGTCATAATCCAAGTCAATTGCTTGAGATCCATGGCAACTAATAGCAAACGTTTTGGTTGATAAAAGGAGGCTATGCCTAATGCCGATCAGTTAAG
>NZ_JBFRMK010000258.1:0-4380 GCF_041470405.1 Shewanella sp. 10N.286.45.A1 | reverse complement strand
TTTCACAATATGGCTGAAAGCTTAATTTTAGAGGGGCGCAGAGAAAGAACTTTCCCCAGAACAGTAAAACCTAGGCCTCAAAGGTATGCCAAAAATAAAAATGCCGTTCACCTTAAGTGAACGGCATTACTCATTAGAGGCCTTTTTTGAGAATGGCCAGCCTTCATCAAAACACAAGCAACCACAAACAGATAATGCTGAAGTCGAAACATGACTCATGTACAATTCAAGCAACACTTGTAAATACTTACCACTAAATAGCTAAACTATTGCGTTAGTTTGCAACAAGGTTTAGATTTCTAGGCTAAGTTACTTTTTATTCGACAAGTATCCCAAGCATTATGTTGTTCAGTTGCAAACTGATAGGCCTGCTAAAGATTCTCACCAATGTCGCTCGAAAAGTTAATACCAACAAATCCAATGGAATAATACTTTGCCTAGCCTTTCAAAGATTTCGGACCATATAGCTTTCTCAATAAGTCAGTTAATATAATGAATAGTATTTTTGGGTATTCGCCACGACATTGTATGAGACTACTTTTGCTCATGCTAACGTTCGTTCCCGCGATTGTATCAGCATCAGACATAGCAACCAGTGTCGCTGGAGGCGTTGATAACCGCCTTGAAAATGGAGGTTACTTTGAGCTCGGAGCGAGTGTATATAGCGTCAATAAAGTAGATATTCGACAAAGCGAACATCAAGCGGTACAACCCTCCTTATTAATCAGTGGAATGTACCAATATAACGGCCTTTTTGTTGAAATGGTTCATCAATCTCAAGATGGTATCAATCTAGGCTATAACTTTTGGAATTCAGAAAATTGGTCATTAGATCTGCTAGTCGCCAACCTCAAAAGTTCATGGGCACGCCCCGAAGGCGTTGACCCTGCGACCCTGAATGAGGCAGAACGTAATAGTTATCTCATGTCCGAAGATTCACTTTATGTGGGTGCTGGTTTCCGTGCAACTCGCTATTGGGATGATCATTATGTATTCCAGTATCGAATCGTCAGCGACTATTACGATGACCAAGGGATACAGAGCTCTGCACGATTAGGAAAGTCTTGGCAAATACGCAACTGGAACTTTCACGCATTAGCCAGCGTTGAATATTCATCTGCAACATTGAACCAGCACCTTTTCGGTGTAAGCAGCGAGGAGGCTACAACACTCTTTCCACAATACCAACCTGAGAGCTCATTTAGTTACGGGGTAGAACTCGGCGTTGCCTACCCAATTAGCGAAAGCTTTGTATTTCGAGCAATGTATCGTATCAATATGCTCTCAGACGAAGTCACCAATAGTCCTTTTAATGAGGCTGATCACATGTCGTTTTTTAACGCATCAGTCAGCTATGTATTCTAGCTGGCTTATGAATAGATTATATTCCTGGTTGCCGCTAATCTTATTTGCAGCCCCATCGATAGCCTCTGAGCATAAACAGCCTGTCATTTTCACTGCGACACCAGAGCAATGTGTTGCTTTGCATAAAGGACAGATTTGCTATCAAGATGTATTATTTCAATGGCAAACACCGGCGATTGGCCGCTTTTGCCTTATGTTGTCACAAAGTCAGCAACCATTAACCTGTTGGGATGGAAAAGCGCTGCAGCAATTTAAGTACAGCTTCGAAAGTGACTCAACCACAACATTCAGATTAGTGAGTCAAGATGACTTAAATGCTGTTGCTGAAGTAAAGGTTGTAGTGACTTGGGTTTACAAAGCCCCAAAGCAAAGTCCATCTGGCTGGAGGCTCTTTTAATCATGGCTAATGTGAAACACATATTGGTTGTCGAAGATGATAGCTCTCTAGCTGAGTGGATAAGTGATTACCTACTCGACCACGGATATAGCATTACTGTGGCAAATCAGGGCGATTATGCGCTAGCAATGATCGCAGAAGAGCGGCCTGATTTAGTGCTTTTAGATGTCATGTTGCCCGTTAAAAACGGTTTCGATGTCTGTCAAGAAGCTCGGGCTTTCTATACTGGCCCAATTCTATTTATGACCGCTTGTGTTGAAGATGGTGATGAAATTCAGGGGCTAGAGGTCGGCGCTGATGATTACCTAACTAAACCTATTCGACCACAAGTCATGCTTGCTCGAATCAAAGCCTTACTGCGCCGCGCGACTGACGACAATATAAAACAACAACTGGTATTCGACTCTTTAACCCTAAATGCAACGGCTAAATCTGTCACCATTGAACAGCAAGCCTTAGATCTAAATGCAAATGAGTTTGATGTTTTATGGTTACTGGCTCTGAAGGTCGGCACTGTCGTTAGCCGTACCGATCTAATTGCCGAGCTAAGAGGGATTGAATATGACGGCTTTGATCGCTCTGTCGATATCCGCATATCACGTCTACGCAAAAAACTACATGAGGCCAATAATCAGCCCTATAAGATCAAGACTATTAGAGGTAAGGGTTATCTATTTTGCCGTGAAGATGAATCATAACTATCGATAGACAGCTCTATAACTAGGTCATATCCAATGAAAAAACTAATCGTCTCTCTCATCCTAGTAGTGCTTGCCTCCATTATCAGTTTAGGCTGGTCAATAAGTGAATTTGCCACATTACAAAACCCTGATACTGATAGCCCCAGCACTAACGAACAATTAGCCGCATTAAAACTAGTAGGCATTACACTATCACGCACACTTGCCGGCGACGAAGTAAATCAACAAGGATTTGTCGACAACTGGAATCAACATAATCAACAGCAGATGTCACTCACCCCTGAGGTTGAATTTATTCTGCCACCCTCATTAAAACTACAATTTGATAATGAAAAGACCTTGGCGCTGGAGTCTGACGAGGGCATATCACTGCACTACCTAATACCTGATACTGGCCAAGTGCTTAATATCAAAACCCAACTCACCTCACCTGAAGAAAAAAGCTTTGACCTCAATAAGCTTTATACCATGCTGTTTTATATTGGTGTTGTGGCGATATTATTAGTATGGGTATCTCCGCTTATCAGGCAATTATTAACCTTAAGTAAAACAACTCAAGCATTTGGTATGGGTGAGTTACAACAGCGAATTAACGTCAGCAAAACGTCCTATATTGGTACAATTGAAACTGAATTTAACCGGATGGCCGATCGTATCCAGCAGCTAATTGATGATAACAAATTGCTTAGCAGAGCTGTATCTCACGACCTTAAAACCCCTATAGCACGTTTACGTTTCGGCATTGAAGCACTTGAGGAAACTCAAAATGAACAACTGCGGGTTAAGTATTTTAAGCGATTAAATCGTGATATTGATGCAATGGAGGAATTAGTTGCAACACTATTAAACTATGCACGCCTTGACCAAGCGAATATTCAGCCTGAATTGCAATCTGTAGAACTTAATGCCTGGTTAGAAAGGAAACTCGTTGGATATGCCGACAATCGCTTACAACTGCAATATATTCCCGCATCACAATCTATAATGATCAATACGGATCCTAAATATCTATCAATGCAAGTTGCTAACTTGCTCAGCAATGCTGAACGCTTTGGTCAGTCAAAAATTAAGGTCAGATTAGAACTAACTGACAACGCGACTTGGTTGCACGTTGAAGATGATGGCCAAGGAATTGCCGAAACAGAAACCGAACAAGTGGTTAAGCCTTTTGTTCGAGGGCAGCAAAGTAGAGATAATGCAGGACACGGTATGGGGCTCGCCATCGTCAAACGCATTGGAGATTGGATGGGTTCAGAGCTTGTTATTGGTCGTTCAATTGAGCTAGGTGGGGCAAAAATATCATTAAAGTTTAAATAGCGAATCACCGCTAACTCTCACATTGCAACAACAAAAATAAGCGCCCCTTTGAGGGCGCTCATATGTCCACCGCTTAGCTATCAGAGGAGACATGACTCAGAATATAGCTGGTATCATAAATACGTGCTCCTGAATTCGCAGGGTGCTGTTTAAGCCCTGTGACCTCAACAACCGTAGATGTCGCTTTATCAATGGCAGAACTGCCCCACAGAATATCACTAGTGGTAGTGCCTGCACCAAATTGGCCAACCGAGTCTCTGTTAGTTTGCTCATTGGTAAAGGTAAAGTAAGGGTAACCTGCTTTTTGGCACAACTCTGCAGATTTCAACATGACATACTTTCGTGTCAGCGCCCTATCAGTATTAGTATTGCCAACAAAACTTATCTGCCAACTATCGGCAGCAATTTGCATTGTTTCAAAGCCTTTACCAAAGGTCCGAAAACTCTTCTCAGTATCGTAAGGGGTCGCACAGGCACTTAAAGTAACTGCCAGTGCCATGCCTACCATTAGATTCCGAAACGATTGCTTTTTATGTAATCGGTTTATCATTAATTTCATCATGTCTCTGCCTTATACCAATCGCATTAAGTATTTGACCC
>NZ_JBFRMK010000257.1:0-828 GCF_041470405.1 Shewanella sp. 10N.286.45.A1 | reverse complement strand
CTCAAGTTTTTAATTTTGTCTCTCAATCAGATACAGACAATACATCTGCGATTGAAGTGCACGCCAATTTATCTGAGGCCGCAGTTGATGATGTTATATATGACTTACATATCTATGGTGCTTCAGCGACTGATAAAGTGAAAGTGAACTATACAGGAACGCCAGCGCCAAGCTATTCGATTTTGCTTTCGCTAAAAGATGCTAATAGCCAAGATGTGCTTCAAAGTACCCACATGGAAACAAGTCTGACCAATAATCAAAAGCTTATTTTTGCCTATGGCACGCCTAATGCTTATGGACTTAATGTTTTCGATAAGCCTAATTTTGAAACCGATGATAATAAAAGTCATCTAGTGGTAATGAATTTAAGCAACTACATTTCACCAGATGATAGTTCAACCTATTCTGTTAATATTGAAGGCGCTAGAGTGTTAAGTAACGCCAATAAGTTAGCGCTATCATCTGTTGTCGCATTGACTGAACAAAATGACGATGTGATTGATATTGCGATTAATGGTGGCGTGAACAGTGCAGTATGTAAGATCAGTCAGGCAGATTTACAAATTAAAAAGAACGCTGCAGTGGTATTTTATGATGATCTTAATACGAAAAAAGCGGTTTGTTCATTAATACAAATATTCTAAATGTTAATCGCCATACCGTGTGAATATCGCGCTGTGGCGACTTGAACTGGCTTGAGGGTATGTTTAGCTGAAAGTTTCTCAAATCGGACGGATAAAAAGTAGTCAACCCATTGTTAATCCGCAAAGTCAGTTTTACGCATCCGCTTAAATAGAAAAAATTAGTCAGCCATTGTTAGTCGCCATT
>NZ_JBFRMK010000256.1:0-11170 GCF_041470405.1 Shewanella sp. 10N.286.45.A1 | reverse complement strand
AAGTGAACGGCATTACCCTCGGGTCGCTTTTTCATTAAAGTAAATAGCCGCTACTTTTTAAGGACGGTAAACCTTAACATTACTGTAACCCTGTTCCTGCAAATAAAGCGCCTGTAGCTTACTCATCACACCGCGGTCGCAATACAATAAGTAAGTCTTCTCTTTTTCTAAGTCTGCGAATTGAGTCGCCAACTTGTAAAACGGAATGGTCTTGATTTCGATCCCTTCGATTGCTAGCGGATCTTTCTCTTCTTCTTCAGGCGCACGCACATCAATAATCACTTCATCAGCACTGATTGCAGCTACAGTTTCAGCTTCTGTAATTTTGGTGTCCATCTGAGTTGCAATCTCTTTGATGTCAATAATGACAGCATCTTGAATTACTCTATCAATCAAATCTTCAGAAAACTTAGCTTCTTCTGCTTCTACTTTTGACAGTACCGCTTTGACAGTTGGCTTCTGTGAAATCACGCCGCAGTATTCTGGGATAGACTTAGCAAAATCTTCCGTACCAATTTCACGGCTTATATTGATAATATCTTGCTTATCCATTGCGATTAGCGGCCGCAATATAAGTTGCTCAGTACAGCGATCGATAACATTTAGATTCGTCAAGGTTTGGCTAGAGACCTGCCCCATCGCTTCACCAGTGACTAATGCTTGAATACCCATTTTGTCAGCAACACGTGCAGCTGCTCGCATCATCATACGCTTAAGTACAACGCCCATCTGACCATTGTCGACTCGCTCTAAAATCTCTTGCACAACAGGATCGAATGGCACAGAGATAAACTTAACTTTGTGTGACTCACCGTATTTCTGCCATAAATGATAGGCAACCTGCTTAACTCCAATTTCGTGTTGATCGCCACCTAAATTAAAGAAGCAGTAGTGTGTACGCGAACCACGCTTGATAAACTGATAGCTAGAGACACCTGAGTCGAAACCGCCCGATATCAGTGACAACACATCTTCTTGAGTCGCCATAGGGAAACCACCAAGACCTTGAATGCGTTTATCAACGAGATAAAGCTGTTCGTTATCTATCTCTAGATTTACCGTCATGTCAGGATTTCTAAGGCGTACGCCAGCCGCATCAGTAAACTGATTTAAGCCACCACCAACATAGCGTTCAACTTCAATAGAGTTAAAATCATGCTTACCGGCACGCTTTACGCGCACACAAAATGTCTTCCCTGCTAGCTGGTCTTTATATACTGCCAAGGTTTGCTGATAGATATCATCAACAGACTCAAAAGTGCTTACATTCACTTGCAGCACATGGGCAATTCCAGGAATACAACCTAAGCGCTCGCCAAATGCTTCAATCAAATCAGGTCTATCATCTGGCACCATCACCATGATTTTGTCCCATTGACGTTGTACTTTTGCAGACTCATCTACTTTTTTAAGTACATTACGAATGTTGGTTTCAAGCATTTTGGTAAAGCGCATTCTTACCGGCTTGCTTTTCATCATGATTTCAGGGAACAGTTTTACGATAAATTTCATTGGTCTTCCGCGGGGGCAAATTTAAACAGCAATAGGTGGATTATAACAATATCCCGACGCGTTTGCGTATATCTGATCTGGCATTATCAGCGAATATTCGTCTTTGTAACCATGAAAGTTACATATAAAGCAGAGGAAAACCTAAATGGAGTGCAGATAGCAACGCTAGCTGCTATCTGTTTGAGAGGCTAGATTAACTATTTTGAGACTTGGATCTCGTCAGATTCTTTTGGCTTGCCTTGTTCGATAGCGATTTCGACACGACGATTACGCGCCCTATTAGCTTGAGAGTTATTCTCGACCAATGGCGCCGATGAGGCCATCCCTACGACCTTAAGCCGCTGCTGATCGAACCCTTTCACTCTGATCATTTCATGGGCAACCGCTACAGCCCGTTTGCTTGAAAGATCCCAGTTTGAGCTATAAAGTTCATTCGAGATATTCCAATCATCAGTATGGCCAGACACAGTAACAATACCAGGAACGTCTTTTAGCAGCTCACCGACTCGTCTAACAATTGGCTTAAAGCGCGGCTGTAAAAAGCCAGAACCCGATGCAAAGGCACCTTTTTCACGGATACGAATAATAATCTGTTGCCCGAGAGATTCTATTTCAATCGCGCCATCAACAATCTCTTTGTTGAGCTCTTGCGCCATTTTCTTAACTTGCTGGTTAATTTGTTCCTGTGCAGCAGCTTCTGCTTTAGAGGCTTCACTTATAGACTCAGAAGTTGACTTGGCGAGCGCTTGTGCATCTTCTTGCTCTTGGGCTGTCGATGATGACTCGCCGCCACGCTGCTCACCACGTTGCTGCTGTACGCCACCTGCACTGTCATCTTCACCTGCCTGAAACTCTAACATCGGTTCAGTCATTTCATTAGTTTGCTGATTGATGATTTCAATTGGAGTCGATTCAGGCCTCCCGGGCCTAAATTCCAATGCAATGACAGAGGTTCCCTTAGGAATATCTTTAACTTCTACTTTATTTTGCACCCCAAATGCATACTTCATTGAGCCAGCAATCTGCTTAAACTTCATTACATCCATTTCTGAAAATGCGAGTAACAGTACAAAAAAGCACATCAACAAGGACATCAAATCAGCAAAGGTTGCCAACCACAAGGGAGCACCAGGTGGTGGGCAGTCACATTTGACTTTTTTAGCCATGGAGCTAAGCCCCGTCCAAGGTATCTATAGTACGAGATTTTTCAGAAAGGTAATTTTTAAGGAACCCCTCAATAACACGAGGGTTCTGGCCGTCTTGTATCGCCAATACCGCATCCATAATCAGATTACGGTTAAGCATCTCTTCATTCATACGCAGTGACAATTTATCCGCAATCGGTAGCGCAACCATGTTAGCGATTACGGCGCCGTATAGTGTCGTAAGCAGTGCAACCGCCATTGCGGGTCCAATCGATTTAGGGTCGTCCATATTTGATAACATGCCAACCAAACCGATCAGCGTACCAATCATGCCCATCGCTGGCGCAACATCACCAATAGACTTAAAAATTCCAACACCGGTTTTATGGCGCTCTTCAGTCAAAGCGATATCTTTTTCCAGCGCGTCACGAACGACGTCCCCATCGTGACCATCAACCAGCATGTCGACCGCTTTTTGCATAAAACTGTTGCTAATTTCAGCCTCTTCCAACGCTAAAAAACCACCTTTTCGAGCGGCGTCAGCCATAGTAATTGACTGTTCAATCAAATCTTCAGGCTTATCAATTTTAAAGATAAACGCTTTCGCGGCGATTTTGGCAGAACCGAGAAATTGCTTAAGGTTATATTTCATCATCACGACAAATAGTGAACCAATCATCACAATTAAGATTGAGGGCACATTAATGAAGATGCCGATCCCACCGCCACTTGCCATCGCCATGATGACGAAGCCAAAAGCACCAATCAGTCCTATTAGGGTTGCTAAATCCAAAATCGCTCCTCAAATACCAATATAATCACGCAGCTAATGCAATCAAATGCTCACAATAATAACTAAAAACGCTAGCGTCGATAAAATCCATAAGCGACAATATTACGCTTGCAACGTGACAGCAAGCATCACGTAAATAAACGGCTAAATAGCACTCACATTTTCAACATTGCACCTAATATAACGACCAAAGTTAAGATCTCTTGAGTGATATTTCCCGCACTTGTTACGTTAAATCCGTTAAAATAGATCCCAAATGTATATTTCACGTATTCACTCAACAGACTATAACCAAAAGCGGCTGATGAGATTGCGTAAATAAATACCCTATAAGTGGACTTTTTTCACACGAAAACGTGCTTTTGTGCAAATAGTCAACGGCTTAATTTGACCCTTGTGCCCTGCTGATATACTTTGTGTATCGCTTAATTCTAGGAATGATCATCGTGGCAAAAAAACCAGAAAACCTCTCTTTTGAAGAATCACTTTCCGAACTAGAAAAAATAGTTGCTGACTTAGAGCACGGTGATGTCTCACTCGATGATGCATTAAAGCAATTTGAGCGTGGAATTAAGCTGGTGCGAAATAGCCAGGGTAAACTCGAAAATGCCCAACAAAAAGTCGCTGTGCTTATGGCTGATGAGGGTGTTGACACGCTTAAGCCTTATGACATTGAGGGCGAGTAATTGTTAGCAGAGTCACTTGTTACCTACCAACAACGTATCAACCAGCAGCTCGCTGCTCGTATTGATGTGCTTGACGATATCGACCCTAAGCTAAAAGCTGCGATGAAACATGGCGCACTAATTGGCGGCAAGCGTATTCGACCGTTCTTGGTTTATGCCATCGGCGATATGCTAAACATTAAACTCGAAACCTTAGATTCTTGCGCCGCGGCAATTGAATGTGTTCATGCATACTCACTTATCCATGACGATCTTCCCGCCATGGATGACGATGCACTGCGCCGTGGTCAGCCAACCGTGCATATCGCCTTTGATGAAGCCACAGCGATTTTAGCGGGTGATGCCCTGCAAGCTCTGGCATTTGAAATCATCAGTGAGCCTATTGAAAACATTGCCCCATCACAAAATTTGGCTATGGTTAAAGCCTTGGCAAATGCCTCTGGTTACAGTGGTATGTGCGGCGGTCAGGCGATGGACTTAAGTGCCACAGATGCACAGATAGAACTAGCAACCCTTATCCAGCTGCATAAACTCAAAACCGGCGCACTCATCCGCTGCGCAGTCGAGTTTGCCATTATTGCTGCAAAGATTAACGATGACGAACGACAAGCTTTACTCGATTTTGCTGATGCCATAGGGCTAGCATTTCAAGTACAAGACGACGTTTTAGATATTATTGCCAGTACCGAAGAGCTTGGAAAACCTCAAGGTTCTGACACAGATTCAAATAAGAGCACTTATCCGAAGTTGCTTGGTTTAGAAGGTGCTCAACAAACTGCTGCAAGTTTGATTGAGGACGCACTATCAGCGCTGGCTAAATTACCATACAATAGCCAGTTAATTGCCGAATTCGCCCGTTATATCATTGAGCGAAGAGTATAAATAAGAGACAAAGAATCTCGATATGAGTTTTGATATTTCTCAATTCCCTGTGTTAGCACAGGCAAATACCCCAGATGAGCTGAGACAGCTCCCTCAAGCCGTTCTGCCACAATTGGCTGACGAACTTAGAGGTTTCCTTTTGAAGTCAGTGGGTAAATCAAGTGGCCATTTTGCATCAGGCCTTGGCACTGTCGAACTGACAGTGGCGATCCACTATGTCTATAACACACCATTTGATCGACTTATTTGGGATGTTGGCCACCAGGCCTACCCTCATAAAATCCTTACTGGTCGTCGAGAAAGAATGCACACTATTCGCCAAAAAGGTGGAGTTCATCCTTTCCCATGGCGCGAAGAGAGTGAATACGACACCTTTAGCGTTGGCCACTCAGGCACTTCAGTAAGTGCTGCACTTGCTATGGCTGTTGCTGCTGAAAAAGAGCAAGCGGGTCGTAAAGTGGTCTCCGTAATTGGCGATGGCGCTATGACTGGCGGCATGGTGTTTGAAGCCATGAATCACGCAGGCGAT
Organism: Shewanella sp. 10N.286.45.A1; assembly: GCF_041470405.1. Classification (NCBI taxonomy): domain Bacteria; kingdom Pseudomonadati; phylum Pseudomonadota; class Gammaproteobacteria; order Alteromonadales; family Shewanellaceae; genus Shewanella; species Shewanella sp. 10N.286.45.A1. The sequence continues at coordinate 5,623 of NZ_JBFRMK010000256.1, read as the reverse complement.
CTACACAACGACATGCTGGTGATCCTCAACGACAATGAGATGTCTATCTCTGAGAACGTTGGCGCACTCAACAACCATCTTGCTCAGCTTATGTCAGGACGTTTCTACACCACTATCCGTGAAAACAGCAAAAAAGTGCTTAAAGGCATGCCTGTTATCAAGGAGATGGCGAAGCGAACTGAAGAGCATCTTAAAGGCATGGTTGTGCCCGGTACTATGTTTGAAGAACTAGGCTTTAATTATATTGGCCCAATTGATGGCCATGACGTTGACGCCTTAGTTGAGACCTTACGCAATATGCGTAACCTCAGCGGACCACAGATTTTGCATATCATGACTAAAAAAGGTCGTGGTTATGAGCCTGCTGAAAAAGATCCTATCGGCTGGCATGCTGTGCCTAAGTTTGATCCGTCAACCTTTGAGAAGCCAGCTAGTAAGCCAAGCGACCCAACCTTTTCACAAGTGTTCGGTAAGTGGCTTTGTGATGTGGCAGAGAAAGATGAAAAGCTATTAGCTATTACCCCAGCAATGCGCGAAGGCTCGGGTATGGTTGAGTTTTCTCAGCGCTTCCCCAAACAGTATTTCGACGCGGCTATTGCCGAGCAACATGCAGTGACCTTGGGTGCAGGTTTTGCCTGTGAAGGTTATACACCAGTAGTCGCTATCTACTCGACCTTCCTGCAACGTGGTTACGATCAACTGATCCACGATGTAGCGTTGCAAAAACTACCCGTGGTTTTTGCTATCGATCGCGGCGGTATTGTTGGTGCAGATGGCCCAACTCACCAGGGGGCATTCGATTTAAGTTTCATGCGTACCGTGCCGAATATGGTCATCATGGCACCGTCTGATGAAAATGAGTGTCGTCAGATGCTTTATACTGGTTATTGCTACAAAGAGGGGCCAACAGCTGTACGCTACCCTCGTGGCAGTGCAACTGGCGCTAAACAAGTTGAAACCATGACGGCAATGCCAATTGGTAAAGGTTTAATAAAGCGCACAGGGCAAAAGGTTGCCATCCTAAACTTTGGTACTACGCTGGCAAATAGTTTAGTTGCCGCAGAAGCGCTTGATGCCACCGTCGCAGATATGCGCTTTGTAAAACCGCTTGATGTCGACTTAGTAAAAGAGTTAGCTGAAACCCATGATGTGCTAGTTACCGTTGAAGAGAACGCCATTATGGGCGGCGCAGGCTCAGGGGTACTTGAGCTACTGCAAACTTTGAAACTGCCAAAGCCAGTACTGCAAATTGGTCTGCCTGATGAGTTTATTAAGCACGGCGCACCTGATGAAATTATCAGTGAACTTGGGCTTGATGCCGCTGGTATAGAAAAGCAGATTGCTGACTACTTAGCGTAAACGACTTAAACAGCAATCAACACAAGACATAAAAAAGGACTGCGATTGCAGTCCTTTTTTACTTTATAGCGTTGGGGTTTTAGCTTAAGCGATAGCTAGCTGTCTCAGCTGTCGCAGGCATGTTGTTTAAGTAGCTTTTTAAAGCTATTAGTCATTAACATTACCGTTAAAATAATCGACGATCCCACTGCCGAAATTTCAAGACTATGGCCAGGCTTATTCAGTTCAAAAAATAACACTGCATTGTATAAATAATCGCTCCAAATTGCCAGAAGCGTAAAAATTAAAACCGTCAAATTGACTTTTTTCTGTTGTTTGCTTAACTCTGCTTCTATTTTAGAAATCATACTTAATCCTCAATAATATCAGCCTATTAGTGGCTGCTGGTCTTACTACAAATTAAATAGCTTACTATCTCCTTTCGCATAAATTTTGCAGTAGTCAGTGACCTTATGCTCTCGACGATTTTTTTGGCAAGCCTCTAGTGCAGCTTTATTCGCGCTTTGTTGATCTTTTCTGTTAACGCTATATCCCCATGAAAACGCGCCATCATCGTCAATAGCGACGGCAAAGGCTTTGGCTTCTTTATAATGGAAATATTGATTGAACCCCTTATTAATACTGTCTCGATAACTCTCTCGGGGAGTGGTCTTAGGCGTTTCCTTTTCATCAATTAATGCTTGTACGTCTGCTTGACTGGACAAAGATAAAGTCGTTAAAAATTGCTGCGCTTCTTCACTGCTACGTCGTTTTAGTCCTGAATATATTTTATGATTAAAGGATGTTTTTTCATCACTATCTAACGAAACATCAGCTAAGTGTTTTAGCAAAAAATCGGGGGAGGAATAACTTAACTCATCTAACAATTGTATTTTAAAACTATTGATATCTATGCCATCTTGTTGGGACAACCAAGCCCATGCTTGCTCCGATTCATCATCTGGCCACTGGCTTAGAATATCCGTTAGTTCGGTTTTTTTGTCTGAAGCATCAGCCAGTCGTTTATTTGCTGCCGCTTCCGGGTTTACATACATCCAAGTATGGTAGGCATCTTCGATAACCATTTTGCGCTCATCAACATCCTCTATCTCGTTTAACTTGGCAAAAACATCATCTGGTGAGATTTTTAGCCATTGCCTAATTGCGCTGTCAAGTAAGCCAATATCGTTAAGCTTACTGAGCTCATCATAAAAGCCGCTACATTCATCACTGGTTTCTAAATCAAAACTAATAGAGTAAAGTTCTGATGATATATCAATCTCTTTGTTTTTATACTGCACAAGCAAATGCATTAGCTCCTCTAGATCGTGCTTAGCGAGTATTGAAATAAACTCATGATTAGCAGGAACACCGGTGTCACTGTCAGCGCTTACAAGGCCTTCTTCGAAGAGCTCAAAGCCAAACTCAGGTTCTTTTGCTGCTAAAACAGCTTTTACATGTTGTAAATAAGGATCGCTATCGGGCAATGGGTTGTATTTCTCAATAAAAGGTAATACTTTTCTGGGCGCAAGCTCAATTAACTGTGACGTTATTAACGGCAGTAACAAATCGCGCTGAACTTTGTTTCTACTATCTAATGTTATTGATAGTGTTTCTAGCTCGGTAAGTGAAAGCTCACTGATAATGCTGTAGAGCTTTATGTGTGCTGTTTTATTTTTTGGGTTTTCTTCTAAATCCAGTAAAAGCTGCTCTATTTCTGCATATGTATTAGCAATATTCTTACTGATGTCTGGTTCGCAAGATGCTAGTTTATCGCTCCCCTCTATGTAACTTATATCTGCATGCTCTGTACTGTTATCACCACCTGGTACCGAGGTTTTACTCACTTCAGAGGGAGAAGGTATGCTAGTGAATCCTCCTAGCCAAAAGCCGAATGTAAACGTAACCGCAATGGCCAATAACCAACGTATTGTCTTCAATTATTTAGTCCTTTAAATATTTGTACAGGTTGTTATTTCAGACGTAAATTTGTGTCAAACTTAAAAATAAAGCTATTGAATATATTTATATCAATAACATAAAGATACTTTCAGTTAGCCGCAATGATTCAACGCTAAGCTTTAGCTATTTTCAATAAAGTGATACAGATACACACGCGCCATTCATCTTCCCAGTCGATATCCCAACTATCATCATATGACCCTACAAATTCAACTCTTTCCATCTCCTCTTCTGCGCCTGGTTCAGCTGAATCGGGTGGCCGATGATTTCCATCCGTGCCGGCATGCGCTATGTTAGTCATTGACAATGACCAATCCATGATACTAAGTGAATGAGTCGTAAAAGATTCCTTTCCAATGCTTCGTGTGGGTTCTATCGAAGTAAACATGCAAACTCCGCCTAGGAGCATATAAGTCGCTTTGTAGCGCATAATGTTGAAGTCCTTTTCATTTAAATTAACGACTCCGAATATAGCTATAGTGAGAGCGCCTCCCTAGTGATGTAAGCTGATATAAGCTGATGAATGGTGATGCTGAACGAGAAGCTCAGTCATAAAAAATGCCAGTAAGCTTTCACTTACTGGCATTTCAACTTGTTTAATCAGCTCAATCTATTTGGCCACTTTATTGGGTAACCCATTTGGAAACTAGCCTTGAGAAACCATCACCATTGCTGGGCGCAATAGACGCTCGTTAAGAGTGTAACCTTTCTGCATTACCATCATCACAGTATTGGCTGGGAAATCAGTGCTTGGCTGCATACCAATCGCTTGGTGAAGCTCAGGATTAAACGTTTCGCCTTGTGGGTCAACTTGCGTCAAACCAAACTTTTCAACTGCACTAACAAAACTCTTAGCCGTTAACTCAACGCCTTCATAAATGGCTTTGGTTGCTTCAGCTTCAGCATCGGTTCCCTGAAGCGCACGCTCCATGTTATCGAGTACTGGTAGCAGTTCATTAGCAAACTTTTCAAGTGCGAATTTACGGGCTTTCTCGACATCAATCGCTGCACGACGACGAATGTTGTCCACTTCAGCAGCCGCTCGGATCACTGAGTCTTTTTGTGAATCCACAGTTGATTGTGCTTCTTGCAAAGCCTTCTCTAGCTCTTCAACTCGAAAGTTCGCTTGAGTCAATTCGTCCATTAAAGAGGCTTCATCACTACCTTCAGTCAGTAACTCACCCTCTACAATTGATTCAACTTGCTCATCAATTTGGTTGTCTTGTGCTTTATTTGTTTCGTTGCTCATTTCTGCTCCAGCTAAAAATGCTTTGTTTCTGCATGCTCTGGGCATATTATGGGGATCAATTTTGAGGTTTCAAGGCCTAAAGCCGGATCTGACACAAATATGAGCAATACCTTTCACACTATTGGACTTATTGGCAAACCTAACCATGAAGGAACTAATCTCACCCTAAAGAGGTTGCATCATTGGTTAACAATGCAGGGCTACAGCGTCTTGGTTGAGGAGCGCGTTGCCGCCGATGTCGGCTCACATACTCATTCGGTCGACCTATTAGAAATTGGCGCGAAATGCGATCTCGCCATTGTTGTTGGTGGTGATGGTAATATGCTGGGTGCTGCACGTGTATTGGCTAGATTTGATATCGCCGTTATTGGGGTTAACCGCGGTAACTTGGGCTTTTTAACCGACTTGCCACCTGACTCCTTTGAAGAAGCTTTGTCAAAAGTACTTGAAGGTGAATTTGATACCGAGCACCGTTTCTTACTTGAAGCAGAAGTACACCGTCATGGTGAGCTTAAATCGAGTAATACCGCAGTCAACGAAGCCGTACTTCACCCGGGTAAAATTGCCCACATGATTGAGTTTGAAGTCTATATCGATGATAAGTTTATGTATAGCCAACGTGCTGACGGAATGATTGTATCAACTCCAACGGGCTCAACCGCTTACTCGTTATCCGCAGGAGGCGCGATCCTAACGCCTAACTTAGAAGCGATGATTTTGGTACCGATGTTCCCACACACTCTCTCTTGTCGGCCAATAGTGGTCGATGCCTGCAGTATTATTAAACTGGTGGTGTCGCCACACAATGGTGACAACTTAGAGGTGAGCTGTGATGGCCACGTCAATTTATCGGTGCTTCCAGGTGATGAGATTATTGTCAAACGCAGTGCTGATACATTACGCCTGATTCACCCGAAAGGGCACAACTACTTCCATGTATTACGAACCAAGTTAGGCTGGGGCAGTAAGTTATTTTAAATTGCCCTCGGAGTCGGTAGTTAGGCTACTGACTCTGTATTTTCAGCCATTTACACACTGTCTTTTATCCGCAACAAGCTAGGGGCTGTTAATCTT
>NZ_JBFRMK010000255.1:0-35062 GCF_041470405.1 Shewanella sp. 10N.286.45.A1 | reverse complement strand
CAGAATCCGACACAGGCTCCAATTAAATTGCAACAACCCCTGCATCCCACCTTTGTGCAGGGGTTTTTAAACCTTTTAAGTTTTGTCCCGTTAGATTTAGTGCTTAATAGATATAGCGCGATTAAACCTCGAACACCGAAACCTCAGCTTTGAAATGCCAACACCTATAAAAATGTCTTGCTTATGCTAGTACAAAAGTACTTATATGATGAGATCTAAGGTTTTTTTGGTATACTTCTAAAAATAAAAGCAAAACCATTAATTGGTTAATAAATAACAACTCTACTCTAGCGTACATATATTCACTTAAGGCATTGTTCTATAATTGATTTTTAAATTAAGACTTGTCTTAGCGATGGAAGTACTATTACTCTCGTAAACACCTGAAGGCGATTTACATGTTAGAACTTTTAGAACCAATCGCAATTTTTACTCATGTAGCTCGAGCGGGTAGTTTTAGCTCTGCAGCACGAAAGTTAGGCATATCTAAGTCAAAGGTCAGTACTCAAGTTGCTGATCTTGAGCACAAGCTTGGTGTACAACTTATACAGCGTACCACTCGTAGCTTAAGTCTTACCGAAGCTGGACAGCTGCTTTATGCTCAAGGTGAAGAGCTGTTAAGAGATGCCGATCAAGCTGTTGCTAGCGTCCATAATCTAAATGATGCGACGCGTGGTGTATTGAAAGTCGGTATTTCACAATCTTTCGGTACCATGCACATCATTCCCGCTCTACCAGAATTTATGGCAAAGCATCCAGAACTTGAACTGCAAGTTAGTCTACTTGATCACAAAGTTGATGTTGTCAGCGAAGGGTTAGATTTACTGCTGACGATGTCTGAGCAGCTACCTCTAGGTATGGTTGCTAGGCCGCTGATGAAGTGTCAGTTCTTGTTGGCTGCATCTCCCTCGTATGTCGAACAACATGGTATGCCAAGCCGCCCTGAACAGTTGGTTGATCATAACTGTCTTGTATATCAAGGCGAGTGGCATGAGCACAGTGTTTGGCAGTTTAAGCAAGGTGATGACTATTGCGAAATTGGGGTTTCGGGTAATTTTAGAGTCGATAATGCCCCAGCGCTAAAATCAGCAGCTGTTAGTGGTTTAGGGGTTGTCTATCTGGCGAGTTATTTACTGGAAGATGAAATTGCGAAAGGGACGTTAGTGCCTATTCTTGATGAATGGCAATTAACTCATCACCTGCCTTTGCAAGCCGTTTACCCTAGACGTAAACATCTTGCACCAAAGGTCAGTGCGTTTATTGATTTCATTAAAGATCATATTGGCTCGCCGCCTTATTGGGATGACCCATATAAAGAATTGTATGCAAAACGTAAGTAAAAATAGGAAACATTGTTTTAAATTTTGAACAATGCATTTTCCTTATCATGCCGTTATGATTAAAGTTTTTATTTATCAGTTGTTTGGGTAGTGCTGTTGGTTATTTAGTCGGTGCGAATTTAGCCGCTACTAATGCAGGTTTTTATGGTTTTGGTTGCAGTTTGTTCTTAATTTTATACAATGCAGGCAGTTGATTCAAAACGATTTGAGTCCTATAACGTAATACAGAATGACCCCTCTTTATTATGTTGTACAAATCAGCGTTATGCAGTTTTGATTCGATGCTGGCAGAAGTTTACGAACTAAAACAATGCTAGCCTTAAAACCATCATCCTAGTTTTGGTTTACCCCGGCTTTTACCGGGGTATTTTTCTGTTAAGCGCTTGAACTTTATCTGTACCCTACAATTTGGATTATTTACTACTATAAGTAAAAACCTGAATATAACTAGATAGTGCTTATCAAAATCAGTTCAATAAAAAAGCCACTGTATTCAGTGGCTTTTTTATTGGTTTTTTGAGGGCTACTTTATTTGGATAAAGTAGCCTACGTATCATTAGCTGCTTTTTTCAATCCAAAGATCAATTTCAGACTCAAGTACATCTAATGGCACGGGACCATTTTGCAATACAATTGTATGGAAGTCCCTTATATCGAATTTGTCACCTAGTGCGGTTTGCGCTTTAGCTCTTAACTCTAGTAGCTTGAGCATACCGACTTTGTAAGCTGTTGCCTGTGAAGGCATGACAATGTGTCGCTCTACCATTTTAATGGCATCAGACTCGGCATTAGGTGTGTTAGATACGTAGTAGTTAATAGATTGTTCACGTGTCCATTTTTTGGCATGAATACCGGTATCAACCACTAAGCGGCAGGCACGCCATAGTTCCATTGCTAAGCGACCGAAGTCAGAGTATGGATCTGCATACATGCCCATCTCTTTAGGAAAATACTCGCTGTATAAACCCCACCCTTCAATGTAAGCAGTGTAACCGCCATACTTACGGAACTTTGGCACTCCCTCTAGCTCTTGTGCTATCGCTATCTGCATATGATGCCCTGGTGTACCTTCATGGTATGCCAGCGCCTCCATTTGGTATTTAGGCATGGCCTTCATGTCATATAGGTTAGCGTAATAGGTTCCTGGGCGACTCCCATCAGGTGATGGATTGCTATAAAAGGCTTTACCTGCTGACTTTTCCCGAAAAGCTTCGACCTGTTTCACTATCATCGGTGCTTTAGGTTTTACTTTAAACACTTCATCGAGACGGCTACTCATGGTGTCAATCAGCGCAATAGCTTCTTGTAAATAAGCTTGGCGACCTTGATCTGTATCAGCATAGTAAAATTGCTGATCATCTCGCATAAAGGCAAAGAACTCTTGGAGATTGCCTTCGAAGTTGACCTTTTTCATAATGTCGCGCATTTCACCGTGTATACGTGCCACTTCTGATAAGCCCAGTTTGTGGATCTCATCGGCGCTCATATCAGTGGTGGTTGTGCGTGCTAGTGCATTGTTATAATAAGTTTCGCCCTTTGGAAACTTCCAAGCACCATCGCGTGTATCCGCTTTGGCTTCTAGCTTACCCATGTAACCAATCAGCTTGTCATAGGCAGGCTTTACGTCATCAACTAATGCTTCCTTGGCCGCGGTTAGCAATTGCTGTTGCTCGTCTGAACTTATTGATAAGGCATTGACTTTACGTTTGAAGTCCGCCCATAAAGCACTGTCTTCACCTTCATCAAATGGGGCTCCTTTGACAATGTTTTTGCTATCGGAGATGACATATGGAAAGACGAATTTTGGTGCAACAATGCCTTTGTTAGCACGTATTTCAAGTGCTGTTTGCAGCTGCGAAAGGCGCTTCGGTACGCCATTTAGGCGGCTAATATAGGCTTTAGCATCTTTAATATCGCTGACCTGATGTTGGTTGATCAGGAATGAGGCTATTTGAGAGTGACCACCATACATCTGGTTGACTGGGTAGCTATGGTAACGCCACTGATCATCTTTTATCTCTTGCTCAAGCTTTTGAGTCAGTAGTTGATAACTCAATTTTGTTTGCCTATCGAGCTTATCTACATTGAGCATATTTAGTTGGGCTAAATGCTTTTTAGTGCGCGTTAAATTTGCATCTGTTGCCGCATCACTCATCTCATCCCATTTGTCATAATCGGTTTTTATACCGAGATAGGTTTGAGATATTGGACTTGCTTGCACATTCTCCATGAAAATGGCTTCAAACAGCGCATTGGCTTTTTCTGATTCACTATTAGATTTTTGAGCTACAGGTTCACTTGGGCTTAAATAGGGAGCTAAAGTTGGTGCGGCATAAACCGCTGAACTTAAGCAAATTGACAGGGACAGAGCGACAACAGTTATTTTTGTTTTTATTGGCATTTTTAGACTTCCTTAGAATTATGATTGTTATCCTAAAGAAGCCTAGAGTTAATTTTTTGATCTAAGTGTTAGAAAATGTTTCTGTTGAGTTGTTTTGTTTAGTAATGGCGAATATATTCAATGCCTTATAGGAATTGTGACAATAAGTCATTTACAAACATATGTCCTTTAGCAGTTAGTTGCCAGTACTCTTGGCTTTCAGTCATCAGCCCTTTAGCACAAGCTTGCTCGATACCTTGAGAAATAACACTTCGCTCTAACCCCGTTCTTTGTTCAAACTCTTCCTTAGGGATTGGAGTCATTAGTCTTAAACGGTTCATTAGGTACTCCAACGGCCTCTCTTCCTCTTCTACAATTGTGTTATCAGAGGTGTAGTCAGTTGCCGCTAGGTAGCCTTTTGGATGCTTGATTTTTACTGTACGTACTATTTTATTGTGCGCTACTTGAGTGATTTTTCCGTGCGCGCCGCAACCTATACCTAAGTAATCACCAAACTGCCAGTAATTAAGATTATGTTGACACTGAAAGCCTTCCTTCGCATATGCTGATATCTCATATTGCACGTAACCTAATTCAGCAAGCCTTTTTTGACCTTGCTCGTAAATTCGCCAGAGTTTTTCATCATCGGGTAGCTGTGGAGGTTTGGAATGAAACAGCGTATTAGGCTCGATAGTAAGTTGATACCAAGACAGGTGTGGCGGGGCAAGCGCTGCAGCTGTTTCGATGTCGGCGAGCGCTTCATCAAAGCTTTGATTTGGTAAGCCATGCATTAAGTCCAAATTAAAGCTTTTATAGCCTGATGTTTTTGCCTTTTTAGCCGCTATTTGCGCTTCTGTTTTATCGTGAATACGACCTAGCAGATTGAGCTTGTCACTGGAAAAGCTCTGAACTCCAATAGACAAGCGAGTGACACCTGCTTGCTGATAGGCCTCGAAATCATCATGTTCTAAGGTGCCAGGATTGGCCTCCATGGTGATCTCTATGTTGTCTGTAAACTTAATCAGATTATCAACCTCTGTGAGTAGGCGCTTTATCTGCGCTGCGTCAAACAGAGATGGGGTGCCACCACCAATAAAAATGGTATGTAGTTGCCGCCCCTGAACATAGTGCAAATCCTGTTTTAAGTCGGCAATAAGCGCGTCAACATACTCTGTCTGTGGTAGCTCTCCATGTTGGCCATGGGAGTTAAAGTCGCAGTATGGGCACTTCTGTACGCACCAGGGAATATGAATGTATAGGCTTAGCGGTGGCAGGGTTAACATTAGCTAAAAATACCTTGTTGCTTCATTGCTTCAATAAGCAAAACTAATGCTTTACCGCGGTGGCTCAATAAGTTCTTCTCATCGCTGCTCAGTTCTGCTGCACTACACTTATGCTCTGCAGGAATAAAAATAGGATCGTAGCCATGACCATTGTCACCAAGTGGGCTAAAGCCTATGCTGCCCTCCCATGATGCTTGGCATATAATTGGAGTCGGGTCTTTTGCATGGCGCATGTATACCAATACACACTGAAAACGAGCACTGCGTTGTGTTTGCTTATCTAAAGCTTTTAGCAACTTGGTGTAATTCTGCTCATCTTTAGCCTCTTCGCCAGCGTAGCGCGCCGAATAGATCCCTGGAGCGCCTTGTAGAAAATCAACCTCTAAACCAGAATCATCAGCAATCGCAGCATGGCCAGTTATCTCTGCCGCATGGCGTGCTTTAATAATGGCATTTTCTACGAATGTTGTTCCTGTCTCTGGGACTTCTGAGACGTTGAATGCGCTTTGGGCAAGGATCTCTACTCCGTAATCGGCCATCAGTTCGGAAAATTCTTTGAGTTTACCTTTGTTGCCACTTGCAAGGACGATTTGGTTCATGGAAGACCTTTAGCTGTCTGAAAATATGGCGGCAATAATAGCGAACCGTGCCATTAAATGCATCACTTATATCAGGCTAAAAACCTTTTAGGATAGGGGGACGTCAGGTTTGTTGATTGATGAGATTATTGCAATTTTCACTGCAATAACAGCGTATCTTCATTCGACTGTGCTGCAAGTTTGGCTGATGGAGTGGGGGATTGCTCCCCCAACTAAAGATTACTCTACGTAGAACTTCTGTTTGAACTGCAGCTGCGTATTGAGTTTAGAGCCATGTTTAACTGCAATGTTAAAGTTTATCTCTTGGTCATCGCGGTAGGGGACTTCTGCAATGTAGTAAATAGAATCACCTTCGCGGATCTCTCTAAATTTTAAGTCTACTCGTGCATCGAGAAGGTTGTTAGCTACCCCGGTAATTTCTACAGGGACTGCGGGATTACCGTCGACGCTGGTATCTAGCACCGAAATATTTAAGATCCCAGAATAACTGCTACGTTTGATGCCGTAGGACTTGGCAATACTGGGAGTTAAAAAGGTGCTACTGAGGGCGATATAGTGAATATCGTAGTTGCCGACTTTTTGTTTCTGTTCAGCAAATGCGCTACTGGTTAGGCATAGGCTGAGCAGCAAAACGGCTATTAGTGAGCGGAACATATTGGCTTTCCTTAGGTATTAACTTTGTTGTTAGTATAGAACTTAAGTGGGTTAACTGCCTTATACTTCTTATAAGTATAAGGTTACAAAAGGTTTTGTATTTCAGCTGGAATAACTTTGGGTGAGGAGATAAGCACTTGCTTATGACGCCCCGTGAGGCCTTTTAGTATGTCAATATCGCCCTTTGGTACCTTGAATGCTTTAGCAAGATATTTAGTCAGATGAATATTCGCTTTGCCATCAATAGGTGGCGCGGTAATGGCTATTTTTAGCTCATGACCATGCAGTCCTACTATCTGATCTCGACTGGCTTTAGGTTGAATATAAAGCTGAAGCAGCAGGTTTCCCTGCTGCATACATACTGCTACCACTATATGAATGCCCAGAAAGGGATGTATTGGGCAAGTAGGATATTGAGGAAGTTCAGAATAATCATCATCACTAATAGTGATAAATCTAAGCCGCCCATCTGTGGCAACATGCGACGTATTGGCGCTAAAAGAGGCTCCGTCAATTGTCCCATAACCATCTCTATTGGATTTTGACCTTGGCTTACCCAACTCAATATTGCCCTTAGGATAAGCATCCAAAACAGCAATACACCTGCTTCCTTGAGCACTGATACTAGTGAAACGAGTAAGATTGTTGCTATATCTATCGCAGCACCAGCCATCAAGCTAAGCAGCACGAATTTGGCTACTACCACTGTAATCGCGAGCACAAATGAGGCGCTATCAAAATTGCCAAACGACGGAATGACACGTCTTAATGGGCCTACAATCGGGTGAGTTGCTTTTACGATAAATTGGCTAAATGGATTATAAAAATCGGCTCGAGCGAGCTGCAGCCAGATCCGTAAAATGACCACCATTAAGTATAAATCGAATACTGTACTTACTAGAAAACTAAATGCATTCATCTGTTTACTCTACTTATCACGTTTAAAAAAATTAATATTGCTTTGCCATCTCTTGCGCCCGCGCAATACAATTTGTCATTGCATCATCAACTAGGCCTCGTATATTACCCGCTTCAAAAGTGGCGACAGCTTGCGCTGTGGTGCCGCCTTTTGAAGTTACATTATTTCGTAGTTGCGCTAAGCTCAAATCTGGGTTTTGTTTAACCATAAGTGCTGCACCTAATGCTGCTTGTTGTGCCATCTCTCTTGCGCTCACTTCAGACATTCCACCTTTAACAGCACTTTCAACCATGGCTTCTAAAAACAGGAAGAAGTATGCTGGCGAACTTCCTGCCAGAGCAATGACTTGATTTAACTCTTCTTCTTTGTTGACCCAAACAACCTCACCGCCAGTTGCCATCAGTGTCTCGCATAAGGTTTTATTTTCAGCTGAAATATCATCACCTGCAAATAATCCGGTTAAGCCTACACCTATCTGAGTCGGGGTATTAGGCATAGTGCGTATTAATTTGATCTCTTGCTTAAAATAGTCACTATAGCGCTTAGCAGTTACACCTGCGGCGATAGTGATTATTAACTTATTTGCAAGATCTAAATCACTTAACTGTTCTCCAACTAATGCCATTAGATGCGGCTTCACTCCTAAGACAATGACATCAGCAGATTTTGCGGCTTCTATATTATCGTTAGTGATGTTAATGCCAAAATCTTGTTGGAGCGCATCAAGTTTAGGCTGGCTTGGGTTTGCAGCTGTAATGTGCTCGGGGGAGTAACCACTTTTCACTAAACCACTTACGATGCTGCGGGTCATGTTACCAGCACCAATAAAACAGACATTTTTTTGTGACATTGGGTTCTCTTTTTATTCTAGTTAGGACGACACTTTTACTATTTATAAATCATTTAAAATGATTGGTATGACACGTTATTAAGACTTAATATTTGGGTGAGGTAGCCCAAAAACAAGCTCTATATGTATTAAACATTATTTATCTAAATAGCTGAGCTTAACTGCAAATCACCCCTTTATTCGGAGTAATCGCGAGCGCCAAATATAGCGCTACCGATACGCACCATGGTTGAACCATGCGCTACCGCCAATTCAAGATCGTTACTCATACCTACAGATAAAGTATCTACACTTGGGTATTTCGCTGCCAATAGTTGGTATTGCTTTTGTAGCTCTGCCAGTTCTGCGATTGCCGTAGTATTATCAACCTTGGTTGATGGGATTGCCATTAATCCACGTAAGTTTAAATGAGGTAACGAATGGATTTTTTCTGCTAAGGCCTCAATTTCAGCCGTAGTCACTCCTGACTTACTGGATTCTTGACTGATATTGACTTGAATACAAACATTTAGCGGGTTCATATGTTCAGGTCGCTGGTCATTTAACCTGCTAGCAATTTTCTCACGCTCAACGGTGTGCATCCAGTCAAACAAAGTCGCAATGATCTTGGTCTTGTTTGATTGCAAAGGGCCAATGAAGTGCCACTCTATATCAGGGCAATCTTGGCTTAGGCTCTTTACCTTTGCCTCACCCTCTTGCACGTAGTTTTCACCAAAACGTCTTTGGCCAGCAGTATAGGCCTCTATGATCTGCTCGTTTGGCTTGGTTTTACTCACCGCCAAAAGTTGCACATCTGCAGGGTTTCGTGAAGAATTTTGTGCTGCTTGTTCAATCCTGTGCTGGGCGAGCGCTAGTCTGTCTGTTATTGTTGTCATGTTGTATATTTTTGGTTGAATGGATATCCCAAACTATGGAAATCACAGAGTTACTTGCCTTTAGTGTAAAGCACAATGCATCAGATCTACACCTTTCTGCGGGGGTTTCTCCTATGATCCGTGTTGATGGTGAAGTGAGGAAGATAAATCTTCCCGCTTTAGACCATCAAGGTGTTCACAGTCTTGTGTACGATATTATGAATGATAAGCAGCGCAAAGATTATGAAGAGCATCTAGAGATAGATTTCTCATTTGAAGTGCCTGGCCTTGCACGTTTTCGTGTTAACGCCTTTAACCAATCTCGTGGTTCTGCAGCAGTATTTCGTACCATTCCAAGCGATATCTTAAGTTTAGAGCAGTTAGGTGCACCAGAGATCTTTAAAAAGATTTCTAGCTTTCCCCGCGGACTGGTTTTGGTTACCGGGCCTACGGGCTCTGGTAAAAGTACCACCTTGGCTGCAATGGTTGATTACATTAATGAGAATAGACACGACCATATCTTAACCATTGAAGACCCAATAGAATTTGTACACCAAAACAAACAATGTTTGATTAACCAACGTGAAGTGCATCGCCATACTCATAGTTTTAATGCTGCATTGCGTAGTGCATTACGTGAAGATCCAGACGTTATTCTTGTTGGTGAAATGCGAGATCTAGAGACCATTAGACTGGCAATGACAGCAGCAGAAACTGGTCATTTGGTATTTGGTACCTTGCATACGACTTCTGCGGCTAAAACCATTGACCGTGTCGTTGATGTATTCCCTGAAGGTGAGAAGGGCATGGTAAGAACGATGTTATCTGAGTCACTGCAAGCGGTGATCTCTCAAGCACTGATTAAGAAAGTGGGTGGTGGTCGTGTTGCTGCCCATGAGATCATGATGGGAACACCAGCGATACGTAACTTGATCCGAGAAGATAAAGTCGCGCAAATGTACTCTGCGATTCAAACAGGTATGGCACATGGCATGCAAACATTGGATCAGTGTTTACAAAACTTAGTCAATCGCGGACAAATTAGCCGTGAAGATGCTTTGCTTAAGAGTTCAAATAAGCAAACTAATTTTTAGTAGGTAATTACTTATGGATGTTCGTCCTTTTTTAAAGGTCATGATAGATCGTAAAGCATCAGATCTGTTTATTACAGCGGGTTTCCCCCCGAGTGCTAAAATCGATGGTGAGCTGCGCCCTCTTAGTGAAAATGCATTTAACCCAGCACAAGCACTGGAGTTTGTTGAGTCATTAATGACCGACGTGCAAAAAGAGGAGTTTCATGAGTCTCGTGAGTGTAACTTTGCATTTGCGGCTAAAGATTTAGGTCGATTTCGTGTTAGTGCTTTTTGGCAAAGGGAAGCACCAGGTTGCGTAATGCGCCGTATTGAAACTCAAATACCTGAAGTTGACGATTTAATGCTGCCGCCTATCTTGAAAGATTTAGTCATGAGTAAGCGTGGCTTGGTTATTATGGTAGGTGGCACAGGAACGGGTAAATCGACATCGCTGGCTGCACTGGTTGGCTACCGAAATGCACATGCGCGTGGACATATTCTGACCATCGAAGATCCTGTTGAATTTGTTCATGATCACCGCCAAAGTATCATCACCCAACGGGAAGTAGGTATTGATACTGAATCTTTTGATGCGGCACTTAAAAGCTCGTTGCGTCAAGCGCCGGATGTGATCCTCATTGGTGAGATCCGTAGCCAAGAGACCATGGAGTTTGCGCTGTCTTTTGCTGAAACGGGTCATCTTTGTATGGCGACATTGCATGCCAACAATGCAAACCAAGCGCTTGATCGTATTATGCACTTAGTACCAGAGAGTAAGCATCATCAGCTGTTATTTGATCTGTCGCTTAACTTACGTGGGATTGTGGCGCAGCAACTGGTACCTAAAAGTGATGGAACTGGGCGTAGAGCGGCAATTGAAGTACTGATTAATACACCGCGAGTGGCGAGTTTGATTGCTAAAAACGAACTGCATTCGTTAAAAGAAACCATGTCTAAATCTAACGAGCAGGGGATGCAAACATTCGATCAGGCACTATTAAAATTATATAGTGACGGCGAAATTAGCTACGCGGATGCGCTGCACCATGCTGATTCACCCAATGACTTAAGGCTAATGATTAAACTGCAAAGCTCAGATACCACGAGTACATCATCAATGGACGGCGTCACACTTAATCTTGATTAACAGCGAAATGTTATTGATTCGAGTCGTTAGGCACTAGGGATAAGTGTAATACACCTTTGGTAAAGACTAAGCTGGCAATATACTGTATTGGCAGCTTTTTATTGTAAAAAATTGATCTTTCTATGTATCTGAGCGTAGTAGCTATACCAATAACGCTAAAATGCGTTAGGTATTTAAATAACACTGCTATTCTTGTTTCGGCTTTCTATTTCTACATTAAATTTTTAAGGAGTTCTCTTGGCTAAGTTTTCTGGGTTATCCAAGGAAGAAGGGCACAAAAAACGCGGTAAAACAGGTGTATTGCTAGTCAATTTGGGCACACCTGATGAAGCGACACCTTCGGCGGTTAGACGGTATCTCGCGGAGTTTCTCGCTGATCCTCGGGTGGTTGAGATCCCGAAATTAATATGGATGCTTATCTTACACGGGATTATTTTACGAGTAAGGCCTGCAAAATCAGCTGCTCTATACCAACAGGTTTGGACTGAAGATGGTTCGCCATTAATGGACATCACTAAACGTCAAACAAAGAAGTTAGCTGAGCACTTTGAAGGCTCGGAAGACATTTCTGTGAAGTTCTGTATGCGTTATGGCCAGCCGTCGGTGGCTTCAACGTTGAAAGAGATGCATAAAGAGGGGATTGATAAGTTAGTCGTACTTCCGCTCTATCCGCAATATGCTGCGCCAACCACAGCGTCAGCGTTTGATGCGATAGCAAAGGAGTTGATGACATGGCGTTATCTGCCAGCGTTGCATTTTATCAACACCTATCACGATAACCCTGATTTTATCGATGCTCTGGCAGCGTCGATAACCAAAGACTTCGAGCTTAATGGTCAGCCACAAAAATTGGTGTTGTCTTATCATGGCATGCCTGAGCGCAACCTTCATCTTGGCGATCCCTATTACTGTTTCTGTAAGATCACAACTAAGCTGCTGGTTGAGAAACTTGGGCTAACTGAAGAACAGTATATAACGACCTTCCAATCTCGCTTTGGTAAGGCAAAATGGTTGACGCCCTATACGGATGCAACGATGGAGTCTTTGCCCAAAGACGGCATCACAGACATTGCCGTGGTATGCCCGGCGTTTAGTGCTGATTGCTTAGAAACATTGGAAGAGATCGCGGGTGAAAATAGGTTGATTTTTGAAGAAGCTGGCGGCAAACAGTTTAGGTATATCGCAGCATTGAATGACAATGATGACCATATTCAAATGATGGCGAATATCGTTAAACCTTATCTTTAACAAGGCGTTATACTAAACGGGCAAGCTCAATTGAGAGCTTGCCCGTTTTAACACTAGCTGTGGAATATGCTGCAACAGATTTATACTATAGGCTGTCTATTTGGCTGGTTAAATACTGTTGATAGGTATCTTCACCCCATGCAACAAGATTTCCCTGTTTAAATAATAGAGGAGTGCATTCCTCTTTAGTGGTTTCTCCATCAGATTCTTTGTGATGAGTGCGGTAAAATAATATCTGCAAATTCTGTTGGTTGGAGATCTTAGCTTCGCTGAAGTCTGCTTTACCAAACATCGCTTTTATTTCATCAATACTCTGTCCGATAGCTATTTCTGTCAGCTGGGCTCTATTGTAAGCTTGTCTATCTTCCCAATCCATTTCATCTGGAGTAGGGTCATAAGTGGCCATAATGACAGCGACGAAGGCAATATAAGCAACAAAGATTGAGCCTATGATTACGGGGACTTTGGATTTCATCTGTACTCGGGTTCCTTGCGAGGCAATTCCAATTACTGGCTACGATACTATGCAAACTCATTGTGGTAAACGCTAAATCACTAACTTTTTGTTAACAGTTGTAAGTGGTTTGACACTTGAATTAGCTATTCGTTACTGTGTTTTTGGCAGCCTAAATTGCTTAAGGTTAGCATTAAGTGGCATATCTAATTGAAGTTGAACAAGTTTATAGCTAAGCCTAGCTAAGTGCTTACCCTCTTCGAGTTTTTTGGCTTGTTTGGAACCTACCTGTTCGATAGAGCTGTAAATATTGGCAAGCGACCTAAATATCTTTAACAATTCAACGGCAGATTTTGGACCAATGCCGGGCACGCCAGGGATCTTATTACCGCTATCACCCGCAAGTGCTAGATAATCAATAAACTGTTTATGTTCAACACCTAGCTTTTGCTCCATGGCTTCAACCGTCATATAGGTTTGGTTAAAGTGATCCCACTGTTTGATGTTTGGGTGATTTAATTGGCAGAAGCCTTTATCAGTCGAAACGATAATTGCTTCCCCACCAATGCTAACCAGTTTAGTGGCTAAAGTTGCGATAACGTCATCAGCCTCTGAGTCAGCTTCTAACGAAGCAATATTGTTTTCGGCAAGATAGCGCTTGATATCGTTAAGGCCATTAGCTAACGCTTCTGGCATCGGTTTACGGCCCTTTTTATAGTCTTCGTATAGCGCCTTACGCCAAGATAACGCATTACCATCCCATACTATTGCGACATGGGATGGCTGGTGGAATTTTAATAGCTTTTTACAAGCACCATGAACACGCTCTTTAAGCCCGCTGATATCCGTTTCATTGGGTTGTGCGGCATGGATGCGCCGCACTAAATTCATACCGTCTAGAATCAAAAATTTATTCATTTAATTACTTTGTAGCAGGGAACGTAAGCGCTTCCTGGTAACTTCATTCGTTGTTGTGAAACAAAAGCGTTAAGGAGTTCATCCATTAATGCCATGAGTTTAGGTTCGCCTTTTAGCTCAAAGGGACCTTGTTCTTCAATTTTTTTGATGGTTTCCATTTTGACGTTACCCGCGACAATGCCGGAGAATGCTTTTCTTAGATTTGCCGCAAGCTCGGCTTTATTGGACTGTTCATGTAGATCTAAATTGCTCATCACCTCATGAGTCGGCTCAAAAGGTAGCTGAAATTCAGGTTCTATTTTCAAAGACCATTGGTATTGGTAGGAGTCGCCATTGTCTTTCCTAAAGACCTTAATTTTTTCCATCGCTTCCTTTTGGATGCGTGCCACTTCTGCTGGGTTATCAATCACTATTTGATATTTGCTTTGGGCTTCTGGACCTAATGTCGCTGCAATGAACTCATCGATACGAAGGAAATACTCTTCGCTCTCTTTTGGACCGGTTAACACTAGTGGAAAGGGAATGTCTTGATTGTGCTTGTTAAGCAAAATACCTAGTAAATAGAGTAACTCTTCAGCTGTGCCTGCACCACCAGGAAAAATGATAATACCATGCCCAAGCCTGACAAATGCTTCTAAACGTTTTTCGATATCGGGCAAGATAACCAGCTCGTTCACAATCTGGTTTGGTGGCTCTGCGGCAATAATACTCGGCTCTGTTAAGCCGATATATCTCGCATGGTTGACCCTTTGTTTAGCATGACCAATAGCGGCTCCTTTCATCGGCCCCTCCATTGCACCAGGTCCACAACCGGTACAGATGTCTAGTTTACGTAAACCGAGTTCATAGCCGACTTCGCGTGTATATTGGTACTCAATGGCGTTGATGCTGTGACCACCCCAACAAACGACGATATTCGGATCGAACATTGGCATTGTTCTAGCGTTACGTAAAATATCAAATACAACGTTAGTGATGTGGTTGGCGTTGGTTAGGTTGATATGCTTTAAGTTCTCATACCTATCATAGATATAGACAATATCGCGTAAAACTGAAAATAGATGCTCTTGTATGCCGGCAATAATTTCCCCGTCAACGAAGGCTTCTAAAGGGGGATTAGTGAGTTCTATTTTTATGCCACGCTCTCGCCTTAATACATTAATATTAAAGTCAGAAAATCGGCTGAATAGGTCTTTAGCATTGTCGCTTTGCAAGCCAGAGGCTAGTACTGCAAGCGAACAACTGCGATAGAGCTGGTAAAGCTCACTTTTAGCATTCTGTTTGAGACGGTCAACTTCGAGTTGGGAAAGCTGATCTAGGCTTCCTCGAGGACTAATTTTCACTATCATAGCAGCTCCTTAGCAGTGATAGTTTGGCTGTCCCTCAAAGATAGCTGGCGTTAATAATTGGTAACGCCTGGGGAGAGCTTATGAGTCAATGATGACTCTATCTCTGCTTTGATGTTTGGCTTTATATAGCGCTGCGTCAGCTCGTTCAAAGGTTTCTGTAATGAGCTCATTTTCAATAATTTGTGCTGCGCCTATAGATACTGTAACTGTAATTCTCTGATTTTTAAACTTAAAGGGAATACTTTTTACTTTTTCTCTAACTCTATTCAGCAAAGGTTTGATATCACTTTCGCTAACATCAGGTAGCAGAAATACAAATTCTTCACCACCAAACCGCGAGACAAATTCAGTTTCTCTTAAAGAGTTTTTAAGAGCCATAGCAATGACTTGCAATGTTTTGTCACCTGTACTGTGGCCAAAACTATCGTTAATAGATTTAAAGTGATCAATATCCGCTACAGCTACCCATAAAGGTTGTTTAGTACGTTTATAGTTGCGGTATTCTATTTCCATACGCTCTTGTAAAGCAGCTCGATTTGGCAATTGCGTTAGGGTATCGAGTAAGTTTAGCTTTTGCTGTTCAAATAGACGTTCTTTATAGTTCTCTGTTTCTTTACTCAGTTCGTTAAGCTCGCGGCGCAGTGCATCGACTGATTGTCTTAACTGGATCTGCTCTCTATTTTCTAGCGCTTCTTTACGGCTTAATGCAGTTCGTAGCGCCAGTAACTGCTCTGTTACTTGGTTTTTCAAGTGATTGATGTCATTGATATCAGTCACAGAACCATCGATATTATCTACTTGGCTATTTATCTCGCCGTTGAGTTTCTTGGCAACTTGAAAACTTTTGACTGAATGGCTGTAAGAATCGGTAACGACTTCTCGTACGTTGCTTAGGGCGCCGTTGAGTATGTAAAGGAACTCTTGAGATGCCGTTTTCTCTTTAGCGATATTATCGAGCAGTAGGCTTAGAACAACGTGATATGCGCTTAATAGTGTGTCGAGTTCGAAATCATCTGTTAATGATAATTTTATTGAAGAAATTTGCTCTTGTTGCTCTTTTCTAAATTCAATTTCCGACAACATTTGAGCCAGCTCTTTGGCGGATTGGCGATGCTTAGGTAACAGCTCAAATTTGTCACCGAGCTTTAATTGCTCATTAAGGATTTCGTTGTAGAAATGTACAATTTTTTCAACTTTTGGAATGTAATCCCAATAGGTATGAAAAGGCTTAGCGAGCTCCTTCTTAAAATAGGAGATCTCTCTCTTAAGCTTAACAGGCAGGGAATCAAGTCGTTGAATTTGGCTAATAATATTGGATAAAGAACCGCGGCTTTCTTCTAACTGTTGCATTACCCGGCTATATTGTTGCTTCAATATGCCATCGACCTCTTCAAGATCTGCAAGGGATTCATCTATTTGGTTAAAACGACTTAATTTGTGACGCAGTTTAGCCAACTTGTTGTCTAGCTCAATATTTTGCCCTTTACACGCAATGCTTAATTGCGCGATAAATTGCAAAAGTAGTTGTAGCTTTTCATTGTAGTCTTCACTCATATCATCAAGGGCTTGCCTTGCTGAGTACAGTTTCTGCTGTAGTACACTTAGCTGAGACGTGCTGGCGACTGCGTCCTTCATTTAAATAGATTTTCCTTTATCAACACGTATAGACTCAATTTCTCACTGCTTTATCAACAGCTTCGGATGTTGTTTGCACGTTAAGTGTATATTTATTTTAACAGTTGTAGCTTATAAATTAAATGCATATTGGCTCTATATGAGATTGATTAATCTAACTCAGTGCTCAAGTTGACATTTTTATGGCTTTTCCACCTTGGCCAGACAATATCACTCTTATGGCCATTGGTCTCTATTTTGATGATGCCACGTATAATACTTTTCTCTATATTGAGATATAGCGGAGGAATAAATATCCCTGAAGATGCAAAATTGAGCGGCTTAAGGGTTACAAAGTAGTCTTGGTCATTTCCTAGAGTCGTAGCGGCTGATAGCATCATTTGTAAGGTGCCAAAATGTTGCTCAGCGGAAAGCTTAAGCGCCGGGTTGGTCAATAACGGCAGACTGACTAGCCCCATATGTAAGCTCGTATCGCCATAGTTGTTTATTAAGCAATTTCTAACATTGTTTAATAGCGTGTCAGGGGTAATGTGAACATCGAAATTAAGCAGAAAAACTCCAGGACGAATGAAGTAAATAATACAACCTAACTCATTCGATAGTGCGGTCAGCTGCTGCTTATTCATTTTGGTATTACATTCATACCCTTGAGCTAGGTCAGAGTTAAGCTGATCCGTTAACGATATTAAAGCGAGTGTCTTAAAGGTATCGCCGTAATAGTTAAAATCGCGGATAAAGGCGGCATGGTTAGCTGTTTCAGTTAACGGGTCTAAGAGGCTATTTTTTTCCAATTCAACGGATTGTGCTCGCAAGGTTTTCTTAATACCCCATAGATACAGAGATAGCATCGTCATTAAGGATAATATTAATAAAGTGAGGATCTGGACTAGCTGACGATTTGATAGCTCATCTTTTGTTTTTTGTAGGTCAGTCTTAGTCTGGCTCTGTTCGAGTTTTATTTTTTGCAACTGGAATAAAGCTTTTGCCTGATCTTCATCATGTGCTACATGGGTATCTTTTACATGCAGAGTCGATATGCTTTTAATATGTTGATAAGCGGTCTTGTAGTCACCAAGGTGTTCTAAAGCCGTAGCGCTATAATTTAATGCTTCGATATGCTCTTCACTCAGTTTCATGTCATCGGCTATCTTGGCGGCTGAATTGGCGTACTTTAGAGCTAACTCCCACTCTGAGAGGCTGCTATAAACCTGAGCAAGCAATAGATGATTGTAAACTAGGTAATGGTTGCTGTTGCGCGATTCAAAGATTTCACTGGCACGTAGTAGATGTGATACCGCGTTTTTAGTGTCTTCTATTTTGTAATAAGCTTCGCCGAGGTTATGAAAGTTCAATGCTTGGCCTATATAGTTGCCGAGTTTCGCATCGATTTGCTGAGCATTTAAATAGTAGTCAATGGTTTTATACCATTGTCCTTGTTCAGCATAAATCATCGCCATTACCGTCATCGTTGAAGACACATATGATTCTTTGCCAAGACGTTGATAAATATCGGAGGCGCTAGTAGCGTAAAGTATTGCATCATCCCAAGACTTTAGTTCCCGATAGACCCGTGCCAGTTGCAGTTGTATATGGGCATCTTGGGTTGGATTATCCTCTGCCTTAGTATGCTTAATGGCTTCAGAGTAATGCGATAGCGACTTGCCAAATCGTGCTTGCTTGTAATAGTACTTGCCAAGAACAGACTCAATGTGTGCACGCATATAGGGATCCGCTAACTCTAGTGCGACACTTCTCGAATTCATAAGATATTGTAGAGCAGGGTCTTTTTGTCGCAACATCATATGTAGCACCCCTAAGTGCTCATAGATGGTGAAGAGTAAAACTTGTTCTTCTGTATTTTTAGTTGCAGGCAGTTCGTTAGCTGCCTGCTGATATAGCGCAATCGCTGTATGAAAATCTTGCTTGTTTTTGCCAGTATAGCGGCCATTTAACATCAGCACATAACTGCTATCGAAACCACTTTCAGCCACAAGTTCAAGCTGGTCAATGATTTTTCTAGCTGTTATATATCGGGCGTCATCTTTAGATGATAGATCGAGTGATAACCTCGCTAACAAACGTAATTCTTGTTTTACTTCAGTTACAGCTACACCTTTTTGGGCTGCAAACAGGCGAAGTTCATTTTCATTTGTAAATTCAGGGATGATAGGCAGGTTTTTATTGACTGATTGGCGTAATTTATTTGGGAACTCTCTAAACTCACGTTCAGTCGCAATGGCATCTCGACTGATAGCATAGGCAGAATGACATATGATAAAAGATAAGATAGTGAAAGAGAGAGTAAACAAACTTCGCATGGGAACATAATTCCTTGCTCTAAGCATTTGCTAAGGAGCTAAATATTTTTGTTATTTTAATTGGTGTAATTAAGCAAAATGTTATACTTTTCGGCTTAATTAAAACAATAATAACAGAAGGAAGCGAGAGTGAAACCTGTACTCCCCCTAATATTAACTTTTAGCGCATTAATTTCTCCAGTAGCAATTGCAGACGTTGATTACTCAATAGATTTACTCCATCCACAGCATCATTTAGCTAAAGTTGAAGTGAGTTTTCCTAAAACATCATCTGCTGCATTAGTCGTCAATCTTCCTGTTTGGCGTACCGGTAAGTACGAAGTGCTACCTTTGGCCGATTCTGTAAGGCTTTTTACTGCAACGGATGCTAGCGGAAGTAAACTGCCATGGACAAGAACAGCTAGTGGAGAGTGGACCGTAGCGCTTGATAAGCCAACAGCGGTGACTGTGTCTTATCAACTGTATGCAAATAAACTTGGCCAACGAGTCAATCATATTGATGCTTCTCATGCATTTCTCGACGCTAGCGGTACATTTGTTTACAGCCCAGAGTTTAGAGCCGAGCCCATCAATGTCAGTTTGTCAGTACCTGCGCAGTGGAATAGCTATTCAGGTATGGATAAAGGACAAACAGCCCATAGTTTTACCGCTGCTAATTACGACATTCTGGTTGATTCTCCAATAGAAACAGGGATCAACGAGCATCGAGAGTTTACAGCTGACGGCAAACAATATGAATTGGTGATTTGGGGCGAGGGGAATTACGACATCGATAAGATGGTTGATGACTTGAGCAAACTAAGTGGCCAAGCAGAGGTCATTTGGGACGATTATCCTTTTGAACGTTATGTTTACATGGTGCATGCAACCAGCGGAGCTCGTGGTGCCACAGAGCACTTGAATTCAACCATTATTCAGCGCCCGCGCTTTAGCTACCGCGACCGTAAAGATTATCTTGGCTTTATTAAAACGGCTTCTCATGAGTTTATTCATACTTGGAATGTCAAAGCTTACCGTCCACAAGGATTAGTCCCTTATGACTACCAAGAGGAAGGGATTACCCAACTGCTTTGGATAGCAGAAGGCTCAACAAGTTACTTTCAAAGCCAATTACTGCTACGTGCAGGTGTCATAACAGCAAAAGAATTTTTTGAGGATTTAGCTAAAAGAGTGACGCAAAGTGAGCAAACGCCAGGTCGTGAAATTCAATCGGTTGCTAGCGCAAGTGCTAACCAATGGGCTAGTACCGGTGGTGATTATGCCGTGAATCACAGTACAAATATTTATTCAGAAGGTTATTTGACATCGTTAGCGCTTGATTTCTCATTGCTAAATGAAACTAAATTAAAGCATTCATATCGAGACGTTCATCGAGAGCTGTACCAATCGCATCGTATTCCAGCTGGCTACAATATCGATGATGTAAAGAGTATCTTGCAGCAACTTTCAGGTACGAGTTATGAGAAGTGGTGGCAGCAACATGTTAATTCACCAATAAGTTTAGATTTTGAATCTATGTTGGAGCAAGCAGGATTAGCTGTTGGCTATGGCGCAGATGCGAAATCAGAGCCTTTTATTGGAGTGACGCTGGGATCAGATAGTTTGATACTGTCGCGTGTATTACGCAATGGGCCTGCATGGAATGCAGGTATAGTACTTGGCGATGAAATCGTTGCAATTAATGGCTTAAAAGTGACATCTGCAGGTTTTGACTCTCGTATCAAAGATTTTAAAGCTGGTGGAGAGATCACCCTGACTCTGTTTAGTAATGACAGATTGAAAGAGGTCAAACTGACGCTCGGCGAACAGAAAAGTGGCAAAATGGTGATTAGTAGCGTTGCTAAGCCAAGCCGTGCCCAGAAAGCATTCTTTAAAGCCTGGTTAGGAATTGACTGGCCGTTTGATAGCGATGGGAAGTTAACAAGCGTTGATTAACGATAAAAAGGCGCCTTTGGCGCCTTTTTTATTAAACGGTTTTACCGGTAATTATTTGGTATTTGACCAGTAGCTCATCATCAGATTCTTTGTTGTCTGGGTCGACGGCAATGCAATCAATAGGACAAACTGAAATACAAGTTGGCTTATCGTAATGGCCTTTACATTCAGTGCAAAGCAGCGGTTCAATCTCATAGATCTCCTCGCCCATGGTGATTGCCTCATTTGGGCACTCGGGTTCACACATGTCACAGTTAATGCAGCTTTCGTCGATCAATAATGCCATCTAATTAATTTGCCTTATAAAAACTATTTTTAACAAGCGTTTACGTACATTCCCTATGAGAGTAATTGCTTTACCTTTGTCCGCTTTAGAGCCGATGCTTCTCGTTGATTTTCATATTTCAGTAACACAATATAGCAACACAAATTTAAGACTAGTTTCGTGGAGTTTAACGTGTATATAGCGAAGTTTTTATCGAAAATAACAATGGAGAAAGTCTCTTGTAGTCAAGTATATCACAGGGGGAGAGCAAACCTAATTTATCGGATTATACGGGAATGCAGATGAGACAGAAAAGCGAATAGTCACATGTAGGTTTGTATCTAAGTTTGCCGTTATAGAAGAGGAATGATGCTTGCCTTTGATGTTGGTGCTTTAACGAACAAATATTAAAAGTGAAAAGCAAATAGAATCATCGACATATCATAGTGTTATAATTGCGCATTCCGAGCTTTGTGGGTAAAACTCTTCTCTAGCTGAGTACAAATTGTTACCTATATAAGTTCAGTCATTGGCTTCAAAACTTAACTGAAGTCATTGTTGCTATTCCACATAAATTAACTATTTAGAGACTTACATGTGGCTTGAACCTTTTTACTGCGCCAGTGTTATCACCGTCGCGATATTTCTAGATATTTTACTAGGTGAAACTCCGCGCTTTCATCCACTCGTTGGCCTTGGCAATTACATTACTAAGATCAAACAGAGTCTTTGGTATCCGAGCAGAATAAGAGGGGTGATAGCGGTCGTGCTCGTGCTGCTGCCTATTATTCCGTTTATGTGGTTACCAAGCCTTTGGTGGTTAGAAGTGCTTATTGTGTACTTTGCTATTGGCGGACGTAGCCTTGGTGAACATGGTAATGCTGTTGGTTCGGCATTAGCACAAAATGATCTGCCTTTAGCGCGGCATAAAGTGAGCATGATTGTCAGTCGCAAAACTGAAAACATGAGCGAGCAGCAGGTGGTAAATGCCACGCTTGAGTCGGTGTTAGAAAACGGCAATGATGCAGTGTTCGGCGCGCTATTTTGGTTTTGTGTTGCGGGTGTTCCAGGGGTGTTACTGTATCGATTTTCCAATACGCTAGATGCGATGTGGGGCTATAAAAACAGTACCTTTTTACATTTTGGTTGGGCAGCGGCAAAACTCGATGACCTGCTTAATTACATTCCCGCTCGACTCTGTGCAGTGGCTTACGCTGTGGGCGGTAACACCAAACTGGCCTTTCATTGCTGGCGCACGCAAGCGCACAAATGCGCGAGCCCCAATGGTGGCGTAGTGATGGCAACAGGTGCCGGCAGCTTAAATATTTCCTTAGGCGGCGCTGCTGAATATGATGGTTATCATTGTGACAAGCCCATATTGGGAGACGGCCGAGATGCCAACGCGACCGATATTGCGCGTGCGGTTAATTTGGTTTGGTTAAGTGCTATGTTGTTGATTGCTCTGTTGCTGCTACTCGGTCTTTGTCAGAGGGTTTTATGACTTTATTACATCATGGTGGCCGCTTAAAAGATGTGGCTCAGCAATACCATATCGCTGAGGCGTTATGGATTGATTTATCAACGGGTGTCAGCCCTTGGCATTACCCCATTCCAGAGATTCCAGCGCAATATTGGAATCGTTTACCTGAAGAATCTGATGATTTACTTGATGCCGCAGCCAACTACTATGGTGGCAACAATCCGCTACCGGTTGCAGGTTCGCAGTCGGCGATTCAAACACTGCCCAAAGTACTGGCCCTCGAGCGTGATGGTCCCGGAAAAGTGTTACTACCGTTAGTGGGTTATAAAGAGCATGAACGGGCTTGGCGTATGGCGGGCTGGCAAGTTGGTATTTATGGTGATGACCTTGAGGCTATCAATGCTAATGGTTACCCTGCACCGACTAAGGCGCAAATTGCCAATTGTGATGTATTACTGGTCATCAACCCTAATAACCCTTCGGCTCACTTAACCCCCCCACAAGTGCTCACTTCGTGGCTCGCGGACTTAACGGCCAATGGCAGTTATTTAGTCATAGATGAAGCATTTATGGATATGACCCCGCAACAAAGCATGCTGTCAGTTACGAGTGAACAGTTAATTATATTGCGTTCAGTCGGTAAGTTTTTTGGGCTGGCTGGTGTGCGCGCAGGGTTTGTTTTTGCCCCGAATAAAGTCCGTGAACTGCTACAAACGCAGTTAGGACCATGGTGTGTTAATGGACCCGCGAGATTAATTTGTAGCCATGCGTTTAGAGATACCGCTTGGCATCAAGTGCAAATCGACCGACTCGAGCAAGCCAGTGTGCGTTTGCAGGCGCTATTGGCCATTTTACCCGGCGTAGTGACGGGGACGACGTTATTTCAAACTGTCTACTTGCCGTCGGCTGCACTATGGCATGATCACTTGTGCCGCCATGGTATTTTGACACGTTTAACCGACGAGCAAGACGCGCTGCGATTTGGCCTGCCAGAGCATGAGTCTCAATGGCAAAAACTGACTGAGGTGTTAGCGATGCTAGTGGCCATGCCCAATTTTAGTCATGCTCTGATTAAGTGATATTACATCAATGAAAATACTTTTTTGTCGCCATGGTGAAACCCTGTGGAATCAACAGGGGAGATTGCAAGGTCATCTAGATAGTGAGCTCAGTTTAGTTGGAATTCAACAAGCAAGGGCGTTAGGTGAAAGGCTAGCACCTTTTAACCCGAGCTTAATCGTCTGTAGCGATCTTGGCCGTGCGATCTCAACCGCTGAGTTAGTCAATGAAAGCCTTAATATCCCAGTCGAGTCTTCAGCATTGCTGCGCGAGCGCTGCTTTGGTGAACTACAAGGTTTGTACAAGGGAGAGTCAGAGCATCTATGGCAAGCGTATCAGCAAAGGTTTAATGCAGATGGCATTGGTATTAAAGATTCAGAATCTGCGATTGAGGTATTAAACAGAGTCGATGGTTTTTTGAATAAGATAAGTAAGTTAGCAATTGATACGCTGGTGGTGATTTGTCATGGGGAATGGTTACGGGTGTTTCAAAACTCAGTGCTTGGATTCGCACCTTGGTCGGCTCAGGTGGCGTTAGTTGGAAACTGCCAGATAGTCGAATATGAGATGATACAGAGTGCCAGTGAGCTCGTATTAAAAGCAGGTTAATATCACTCAGTTTTATTAAGGCGCTAATGGCAGCATAACTGCATTAGCGCCTTGATAGTTGGGCCTAACTATTTAGCCGCTGCGTCAGTGGCTTGATGAGGATTACGGGTATCTTGGCCTTGCGGTAAGTTACGCAGTAATACTGCCTTATCTAGATCAACACCTGCAGGAACGTCTAAAAATACAAAGTGTCCCGAACCTAGACCCGCTTCAACACTTTGGCCTTTGCGGTTGATTAGGCTATCCACCTTAATCGTAAGGTTACCCTGTGGTGTCATCACTTCGACGCTATCACCGACGAGGAATTTGTTCTTCACATCAATCTCTGCAAGGCCTGCTTCGTTGCGCTCGCCAGTAAATTCGCCGACAAACTGCTGTGTATCGCTGATTGAGTAGCCGTAGTCATAGTTTTGGTATTCATCATGCACGTGGCGGCGTAAGAAACCTTCGGTGTAACCTCTATGCGCTAAACCTTCAAGGTTATGCATTAATGTTCTGTCAAAGTCTTTCCCTGATGCGGCATCTTCAATCGCTTGACGATATAGCTGCGCTGTACGAGCTACGTAGTAGAAAGACTTAGTACGGCCTTCAATTTTCAGCGAATCAACCCCCATTTTGGTTAGGCGGTCAACATGTTGGATAGCCCGAAGATCTTTAGAGTTCATGATATAAGTACCATGTTCATCTTCAAATGCTGGCATATACTCGCCCGGTCTGCCGGCTTCTTGTAATAGAACGACTTGATCAGAAGGCTCGCCAGCACCGAGTGTTGGTGTTTCAATTTGCACGTCTGGGTTAACGGCAATTATATCGCCAGTGTCAGTCTGTTTTGCTTCATGGACATCATATTTCCAACGACAAGCATTGGTACATGTACCTTGATTAGGGTCGCGCTTATTGATATAACCCGATAGTAAGCAGCGGCCAGAATATGCCATGCAAAGTGCACCATGAACAAATACTTCCAGTTCAATGTCTGGGCAACGCTGACGGATCTCTTCAATTTCATCTAGAGACAACTCGCGAGATAGGATGACGCGCTTAATGCCCTGAGACTCCCAAAACTTAACTGAAGCCCAGTTAATCGCATTTGCCTGTACCGATAGATGGACCACTTGATCAGGGAAAGCTTCTCTGACCATCATGATAAGACCTGGGTCAGACATGATCAGCGCATCTGGCTGCATAGCCACAACAGGCTCCATATCTTTGATATAGGTTTTTAGCTTGGCGTTATGCGGGGCAATATTACTCACCACATAAAGCTTCTTGTTTAAGCTATGAGCTTCTTTAATGCCTGCCGCAAGATTTTCCATTTTAAAGTCGTTATTACGTACACGAAGACTGTATCTTGGCTGACCGGCGTAAACAGCATCAGCGCCATAGGCAAAGGCGTAACGCATATTTTTAAGTGTTCCGGCTGGGGACAGTAGCTCAGGTTTAAACATAATAACTTCTCTGTTAACGGGTAAGGTTTAGGCAAACGGTCGCGCATTTTACTTAATGCAGGGGGACTAATGCAAGGCGCAGGTCTGCTTATATTAAGGGTGAATGTCGCCAAACAAGGTGTTTACCTTAAAATCTTGTGACGTCTACAGCAATTTTAGCTTAATTAATCTTCTTTTTTAGCCGCTATATAATTTAACTGCTTGGGTGTCTATTCAACGCTCGAATCTTGCATCTTCAGCTCGCATGGGTATTAGTATTAACCCGATGCTGGTCTTTTGCACGTTTCTATACTCTAACAGCATTGAAACCTGCACTTTCAAGAGGCTTGGGTATATACTCGACCAGCCGCAAATTAATACGAATAATATAGGGAGTAAAGATGTCAAAAGAGCATCAAGTATTAGTTGGTTTGTTGAGAAAGTTAAAGGCAGATTCATTAGTATTACCGACCTTGCCAGAGGTCGCAATGAGGGTGCAAGAAGTCGTAGGTCGCGACGACACTAGTCTCAAAGATGTTGCCGATATCATTGGGCAAGATCCTGCTATTTCGGCACGAATTATTCGAGTGGCAAATAGTGCAATATATTCAAGAGGGATCCCAGCTGCTACCGTCAATGCTGCTATTAGTCGAATTGGGCTAGGCCAAATCAAGACGATAGTGACCTCCATTGCGATGGAACAACTATTTATTTCAACCAATGAGTTGGTATGGGAAGTGATGGACGAGGTATGGCGAACCTCAATTGATGTCACCTCTGCGGCGGTCGCTTTGTTGCAACTTTATAACCGCAAGCACCCTAATAGTGGGCTAAATGCTGATACTCTGACGCTTGCAGGCTTGGTGCATAATATTGGCGCTTTACCGGTATTGACTGAAGTTGAGGCTCATCCAGAGTTAGTTGACGATGTTGAACAGTTACGTTTATTAGTGCGTAAATTACAAGGCCCTATAGGTCGTGCAGTTCTTAAAAACTGGGCATTTTCACCAAGCGTAATGGAAGTGGTTGAGCGATGGGCTGACCTGTCTTACAACAGCGATACTGTGGGATATCTTGATTTTATTCGCGCGGCAGCTCTCTATACCGGTGAATTGCGTTCAGGTAGTGAGCTCGACGAACGATTAGCTGTCTTTAGTGCTAAAGGTTTGCCTGTATCGCCAGAAGGGTTGGCAGGTGAAGGCTTTCTAGATACTTATCATTCGATTAAAGCCAGTTACGAATAAACTTGTACGCTAAGCTATAGTAGAAGAGAGTCATAGGGTGAATAACATCATGGCTCCCTTAATAGCATCAAACTTATGAGGTCTACGCGATTCACACTCCTGGACAGATAATGGTTAAAGTTACATTGAATGGATAACGTCGAGCTACTCTCGGTTGCATGTATGTTACTTATACTGCTATTGGCTATCGCTTTTTGGCAGTTTCTACTTTGCCGACGCCAACTAAAGCAATTGTACTCTTCTGTAAGTCAGCAATCAGGTGAATCTTATCTGGTTAACTCTTCATTGGAGAGTGCGCCGCAATCACTTTCGCAAGTTGAGCAAGTGGTGGCTCAATTAAAACAGCAATTGCATCAAGCTGGATTCGATAAATTAACCGGACTAAGTAATCGCTTAAGTATGAAGCAAAAGTTGGCTAGCATAATGCCGCTCAAGCAGGGAAGCCTAGTCCTACTTGATATATACCGATTCCGTTATGTGAATGACCTCTTTGGCTTTAGTTTTGGTGATGAACTCTTAAAGCAAATTGCTAACAGGATTGACGTGGGTGTTGATTCAAGTTCAGCTATAGCTAGAATGAATGAAGATGAGTTTTTAATCTATTTTCCTGATGGAGTCACACAAACTGAGCTTGAAAGGTTTATTGAGTATTTGCAGCAGCCCTATAGTGTATTTGAAAGCCCCATTACTGTTAGAGTTCAGGTTGGGCATTTGGGGTTAGAACGTTTCCATGATGACATTAGTACTATGTTACGCCGATTAGATTTAGCCCTTAAAAAAGCTAAATTACTCGACAGTGCAATCGCTCATTACGAGCTAGGCGATGATGCGGTGCAGCTGAGGGAAGTCTCGATAATTAATAGCTTAGCCAAAGCGCTGCAAGACGGTGAGCTATACATGGTGTATCAGCCAAAACAAAACTATCGGCCTTTAGGCTGCAATCAAGTTGAAGCATTGATGCGCTGGCAACACAAAACTTTAGGCAATATCTCTCCCGCTGAGTTCATTCCGCTGGCGGAATATGCAGGCATGAGTGATTTGATCAGCCAATGGGTACTCGATCAGGTTGTTATCCAACAGGCTAAGTGGCGTGAATTAGGGATCGAACTACAAGTTGCTGTAAATTTGTCGACTCAAGATTTAAAAAATAAAGCACTTATTGAAGAGATTGAAGCGAGATTATTCAAGTACCAACTTCCTGCTAATGCACTGTCAATTGAGCTCACTGAGAGTAAATTGATGGAAGATATTGATAGCGCTGTTCTTGCTATTAATCGATTACGTAGCATTGGGGTTGATATCGCTATTGATGACTTCGGCACAGGCCATTCTTCACTCGCATATTTGAAATACTTGCCCGTTGACGAAGTAAAAATAGATCAAGCGTTTGTTGAAGGGCTAGAAACTGATCCACAAGCAAAGCATATTATGGACACCAGTATCCGTTTAGCAAAAGGTCTTGGCTTTAAAGTTACCGTTGAGGGAGTGGAAACTGAAGCCGTTAAACAGATTATTATTGAGATGGGCGTAGACAAAATACAAGGTGATATTTTCTCTAAGCCATTGACTTCGGCCGAACTTGAAATCAAGTGGCCGAAGTTGTCTAACGCTTTAACTGTAGAGAAAGATTAAAAAGCTACTGGCTCAGAAAATGCTTCACCAAGTCGATTAATCAGTATTTGAGGCATTGGACAAAGCTGGCGGTTTTTGTTCATACACACCATCTCTATTTGCGCAGTTACTGCCGGCTTTTTAGCGTTAGGACGCCAGATCTCTTGTAACCATACTGTGCGGTATTTACTCTCGAAATAGAAACGAGTTCTAATATCGATAATGTCAGCAAACTCTACACCGTCATGACAAAGCATATCGCTTCGATAAACTGCAAAACCCAAGTCATGCTCATCCCATAAGCTTGCTAAGCTCTTAGCACCAATGACATGTTCACGAGCACGCTCAAAATACTTCAAGAAATTTGGGTGGTACACAACACCAGAAAAATCGGTGTCTTCATAGTAGATTTGCACCGGGAAATTAAAGGTCTTACTCTGTTGTACTGATTTAGTCGAGGGCATATTTATTATGGTCTAATGATGAATCTTGATGGAAGTGGCACCAGTTTAACATACCTAACTGCAAACCACTTGAAGAGGGTGGTTTCAGGGGGTATTTGCTCGTTGCACGGTTAATTAACCAATGTTTTTGATTTACTAAAACCTTCAATTAATACCAATTGCATTAAGTACTTGACCCGTTCAGAGCCCTCAATCTTTTTTATTCAAAGTGCATTGGTATAACTCGACAAATTTCTAATTGAATAGTAAAACTGTGAGACTAATTTGAGTTTTCGGTAATAAATCCATTAGAGTAATCTCATTGAGGTAAATCTAATAAAAAGGTGTCAAAATGGCGAATAAGACTATTGAAGTAAATACACAGATGTCGGAAGGTTGGAAGGTGACAGCCCAAATTCGTGAGCATCAATTGATCATTGATCAGCCAACAGGTGGCAATGAAGGCGCTAATCCTTTGGAAACCTTTATTTTCTCATTGGCTGGCTGTATCTCGACTATCGCCAAAATGGTTGCTCGTGAGCAAAAAATAGATCTGCAACAGTTTGATGTATCGATGAAAGCACAACTTAATACAGCAGGACTACTCGGTAAACCTTCTGAGGATCCAGTAGGCTTTAAATTGATTGATGTTGTTGTGGTTATGGACGCCCAAGTTGATGATATTCAGCTAGATGATGAACAGAAGAGCCTATTTTTAGATACCGTTTGTCATCGCTGCCCTGTGCATGACAATCTACTAAAGCCCACTCTTGTTAATCACGGCCTTGGATAATTAGCAACAAGTCCCTGAGCTTATTTGACCAACTCATTTAGCCGCTAAGATCGCTGGTAGAATAGTACACTTGAAAATAATATGGATAATAGTTAGGGGGGATATTAATTAGCCCTCATTCTGCTAGAATATTCGTTAAATCAACGTGAATTTCTACATGGACGATTGGCGGTTTATGGATCAAGGTTTGTTTTTCTCGCTTATTCAAAATGCAGCCCTATTGCTAGCAATGGTGTTCGTATATGACGCGTTACCACGCAGTCATAAGCGAGAGCTAGATGTCCTCTGGAGAGTAGGTATTGGCGCTCTTGTCGGTGTTATTTCTATTTCGGTAATGTTGAGCCCTTGGGAATATACGACAGGTGTATTTTTTGATTCAAGAACGGTGATCCTTGGGATCTCCGGTATGTTTTTCGGTGGGATTCCGACACTTGTCGCTGTGGCTATTAGCGGCCTATTCCGGCTGAGTGAAGGAGGTGTGGCTGCATGGTCAGGTGTGGGGACAATTATGACCTCAGGCTTGATAGGCTATTTATGGGGTAAGTACCGCAGTGGCGATATTGGCGATATTCGCTTTAGAGAGCTGTTAGTATTTGGTTTTAGCTTGCACATTCTCGCTTTACTTTGGGGCTTGGTGTTACCCTCTGATGTTGCATTGTCACTGCTTAAACAGATCACTTTACCTTTCCTGATTATTTTCCCTATTACCACGGCTTTACTGGGGATGCTGTTATCTCGACGCATTGAGATCCAGCGAGACCAAAAGATAAAGCTGCAAGACCACCTATTGTTCAAGTCCCACTTTCAAGCTGGCAGTATGGGCATTGCTATCACCGATGTCGACCATCAATGGATAAAGGTGAACCCAAACCTTTGTCAGATGTTGCAATATAGCGAGTCAGAGCTACTTGAGTTACTTTGGGCTGACCTACTGCATCATAGTGACTTTAACCTCTATAGGCACTATTACGCGGATATGCTAGCGGGGGAAATCGATGAATTTGAACTCGATATCAGACTGATTGCTAGCGATGACTCTATTGTTTATACCCATATGACCGTGGCATGCCAACGCAATCAAGATAAAGTTGAATTGGTTATTGTTGGTTTGCTTAACCGAAGCTCACAGAAACAAGCTGAAATGGCTATGTTGGCGAGCCAGGAGCAACTCGCGCTGGTGCTAGGTAGTAGTGAATTGGGTTTCTGGGACTGGGATATTGTTAATAATAAAGTAGAGCGTAATGAGCTCAGCGCCAATTTGCTGGGTTGTGATGTCACTACACTTAATGAAAACCCTAAGCTTTGGATGCGTGCAATTCACCCCAATGATCGCGTGAAAGTACTGAGTTCAATAGATGAGCATCTTAGCGGTGTCAGTGATCAACATAAAATAGAGTATCGCATATATGCTCATACTGGAGAGATCCGCTGGATTTTAGATTCTGGCAAAATTGTTAGTCGGGGTGAAAACAATAAACCGTTGCGCATGTGTGGGGTGCATTCTGATATCACTGACAGTAAGCGAGTCGAAGAGTCTTTAAAATTAGCTGCGTCAGTCTATAACAACAGTAGCGAAGCGATGAGTGTGCAAGATGAAGCAGGCGTTATTATCACCACTAACTCAGCTTTTACCGATATTACTGGATATAGCGAAGCCGAAATCAAACATCAGAATATTCAAATTCTGCAGTGCAAGCGTAACAACTACAGCGTATATGAACAGATTAGTCTGGCAGTAGAGGAGACGGGACGCTGGCAAGGAGAGATGTGGCTAAGACGCAAAAATGGCGAAGAGCTCGTGGTCTGGTTAACGATAAATACGCTGTTTGATTCTGAAGCCCAAACAGAGCGACGAGTGGCGCTATTCTCCGACATTACCGATAAAAAACAGGCTGAACAGATTATCTGGAAACAGGCTAATTATGATCCTTTAACGGGTTTGCCTAACCGTCGCATGTTGCTTGATTATCTAGGCAGTGAGATTTTAAAGTCAGACCGACGTGAAAAACACTTCGCACTAATGTTCCTCGATCTCGATT
The DNA here is from genome assembly GCF_041470405.1 of Shewanella sp. 10N.286.45.A1. Classification (NCBI taxonomy): domain Bacteria; kingdom Pseudomonadati; phylum Pseudomonadota; class Gammaproteobacteria; order Alteromonadales; family Shewanellaceae; genus Shewanella; species Shewanella sp. 10N.286.45.A1. Next base: position 3,136 of record NZ_JBFRMK010000255.1, on the reverse strand, counting down.
ATTTTAAAGAGGTAAACGATACACTTGGTCATGACATGGGAGATTTACTGTTAACTGAAGCAGCTAAGCGCCTAAAGAGCTGCATTAGAGACAGCGATGTGGTTGCTCGTTTAGGCGGTGATGAATTTACTGTGGTGCTGTCTGGGATAACAGATATAAAAGGCGTGGATAAAGTCGCCCAAAATATTTTGAATCGTCTTGCAGAGCCCTTTAGCCTTGGAGAAGAAACCTCTTATATTAGTGCAAGTATTGGTATTACTCTTTACCCCGATGATGCTAGCAGTATTGAGGGGCTACTCAAACATGCTGATCAAGCCATGTATGCGGCTAAAGATCAGGGCCGAAATCGATTCCACTATTTTACACCTTCAATGCAGCGAAATGCCAAGTACCGGATGCGCTTGATCCAAGATTTACGACTCGCTGTGACCAACCAACAGTTTGAGCTTTATTACCAACCAATAGTATGTCTATCGGGTGAACCCACCATTAAAGCTGAAGCACTTATTCGTTGGCATCATCCAAAGCGTGGCCTAGTGTCTCCCATCGAATTTATTGCTGTTGCGGAAGAAACGGGTTTAATCGTAGAGATAGGTAATTGGGTTTTTCAGCAAGCAGCACGTCAGTGCGTGCTTTGGCGTGATAGATTTGGAATTGAAGTACAGATAAGTATTAATAAATCTCCAGTACAGTTTAGAGATGAAGGAGAGAGTCTAGATTCTTGGGTTGCACTGCTTAAAACACTGAACCTTAGTCGGAACTCTATCTGCGTCGAAATCACAGAAGGTTTACTATTAGATAGCAACCAGACTATTTACAGTAAGCTAGAGCAGTATCGCAATGCTGGCATGCAAATATCACTGGATGATTTTGGCACTGGTTATTCCTCTTTAGCCTACCTTAAAAAGTTCGACATAGACTTTTTAAAGATCGATCAATCTTTTACCCGAAACCTCGACAGCAATAGCGATGATTTTACCCTTTGTGAAGCGATAATTGTCATGGCACATAAGCTAGGTATGAAAGTTATCGCAGAAGGTGTGGAAACAGACTATCAGCGTCAAGTGCTTGCGGATGCAGGTTGCGACTACGGTCAAGGTTATCTGTTTTCAAGACCCGTTACAGCAGAAGAGTTTGAGGCTAGCTGCATCACTGCTGCTTTAGAGCATAAGCAAAATGCATTGCTGCAAGAGGGTCGTTCAGACGCAACTGTGACAGTTAACAAAAGTAAATAGCATTATGTTAGCCGCATTAGCTTTTATACCTAATGGCCTAACGGATAGATAGCTAGCCCCCGCCGCTTTGCTGTACTTGGTGGTATTATCTGCGCTGGGTTTTTGATAGACTCCGCGCTCACTTTTATTCCTCTATGTTATAACCTTTATCGAGCTGCTGATGAACTTTGATGTTTTTGATCTACACCCACATATTTTAACCGCAGTATCAAATCGCGGATATAAAGCATTAACCGAAGTTCAAAGCCATGTTTTACCCGTCGCGATGCTTGGTAAAGACATAATGGCCTGTGCGCAAACGGGTACCGGGAAAACGGCGGCATTTGCACTCCCCTTGCTCAATACCCTTGTTGGACAGGCATTGCAGCAAAGCAATGTTGCTGAAGAGGATGCCTTTAATCAATACAAGTCTGAGCTAAAAGTTCTAGTGCTAACACCTACTCGTGAGCTGGCCATACAAGTGGCGGATAATATTCAAGCTTACGCACAGTTGTTACCTTTTAAAGCTGCAGCGGTTTATGGCGGAGCCAACATGAACCCACAGCGCAAAGCTGTACAAGCTGGGGTTGATATTTTGGTTGCGACACCTGGTCGACTTTTTGATCTTATCGGTCAGTTCGGTTTGGATTTAGGCAGTGTCACTCACTTAGTGGTTGATGAGGCCGATCGCATGCTAGACATGGGCTTTGTTAGAGATATTGAAAGAGTGAAAAGGCTGGTGGCAGTTGAGCATCAAACACTGTTTTTCTCGGCGACTTACAGCGAAGAGGTAAAAACTTTAGCGCAGAAGATGTTAGTTTCGCCAGAGTGGATCGATGTGACTACCGCTGCCACTGCCAGTAAAATAACCCAAGAGGTTTATCTGGTAGATAAGCGTCGTAAAGCTGAATTATTGTCGGAGTTGGTAGGCCGTAATAATTGGCAGCAAGTTCTGGTGTTTGTCAGCAGTAAAGAGAGTGCTGAACACTTGCATAGCGAGCTGAAACTTGATGGTGTTAAAAGTGCAGTATTTCATGGTGATAAAACACAAGGTTCTAGAAATCGAGCATTAGAAGAGTTTAAAAGCGGTAAGTTAAGAGTGATGGTCGCCACTGATGTTGCCGCTCGCGGGTTGGATATTGAAGCGTTGCCATTGGTGATTAACCTTGAACTGCCTTTTGCGGCTGAAGATTATGTCCATAGAGTTGGACGTACTGGACGTGCAGGCTTAGAAGGTCGAGCCATATCATTCGTATCTCCGCAAGATAAAGCCATGCTGAGTGAGATTGAAACGATTATTGAAATGACACTACCTTGTATTACATTGCCAGGTTATGAAGAGGGTGCACCTTTACCTGCACGCTATCGAGATGTCACCACAAAGCCAGTGAAAGAGAGAAGCCACAATAAGCGTAAATATCAAGAGAAACGCCGTAGTGAGTCAAAAACCGGCCAAGATAAAGCGACTAAAGGCAGCGGTGATAAGAATCGTTATGGCCGTACTAAGAGTCGAACTAAATAAGAGTTATTGATAAAAATGATGAGGTTGATGGTGAACCTCATCATTAAGTCATATTGCAGCTTCAGCAATGTATCTAGCCGTAATTTATCGGCTTAATGGATAAATTAACGATCTAGTCTGCTATTTCGTTAACCTCAGTTTGTTTGCCATTAAATAAGCACATTGTTACTCCATCATGCAATAGCGCATAGGCTTGACCTGCATTAGCTTAATAGACTGGGGTTAAAATGTGATGGTGGCACCTACGGTGTACATCCAAGTTTGATCTAATATGTCAAAGTACTCAACTTCACCTCTGACGGCAATACTGCCTAGCTCAAACTCCAGACCAACACCAGCCGCTAAATCCAGGCCATCATTAGAGATATTTTTCCCAATATACTCTAATACCAATTGCATT